>JAUSKE010000179.1 GCA_030649435.1 Deltaproteobacteria bacterium | reverse complement strand
CCACCTTTGACTACCGTCCCTTCAACTTTAGAACCTGATTGTTTCGCCATAATCTTTAAAACTCCTTTTCGGGCCTGCCCCTACATTATTATTTAGATGTTGGTGCCTGTTTCTTTCCAGCAACTGCAATACGGGGTCTCCCTTTTCGGGTCCGTGCGTTCGTGTGTGTCCGCTGTCCTCGAACCGGAAGGTTCGCCTTATGGCGAAGCCCGCGGTAGGCCCCAAGATCGATCAAACGCTTGATGTTCATGGAAATCTCTTTCCGAAGATCCCCCTCCACCTTGTAATTTTCATCAATAATCTCAACCAGCTTAGCAAGCTGGGCGGTCGACAACGCCTCGGTCCGGATATTTCCATCAATCCCGGCCTTCGCAATAATTTTGCGCGCCATCGGCCGGCCAATACCGTAAACGTAGGTCAACGCGACTTCGACCCGCTTTTTCGCTGGAACATCAATCCCTGCTATACGTGGCATAAATATTACCCCTGTTTCTGTTTATGTTTCGGATTTGTGCAAATGACTCGAACAACCCGCTTTCGGCGGACAATCTTGCACTTCGCACAAATCGTTTTCACTGATGATCGTATCTTCATAATAATATCCTTTGGGCCTGGTTAAACTACTTCGACCTAAACGTAATTCGTCCCCGGGTCAGGTCATAGGGGGATAATTCCACCTTGACCTTATCTCCCGGCAAAATCTTGATAAAATGCATCCTCATCTTTCCCGAAATATGCGCCAAAACCTTGTGACCATTTTCCAACTGCACCCGAAACATCGCGTTCGGCAAAGGCTCGAGCACTGTCCCTTCTACTTCAATCGCTCCTTCTTTGGCCATTAAGAAAATTGCCTCATCAAACCCTCGTTAAAATCTCTGGTCCTTTTTCGGTCAGTGCGATGGTGTCCTCAAAATGGGCCGAACACTGTTTATCTACCGTCACTGCCGTCCAACCATCCTCCAACACCTTTACTTCGGGTCCACCAACGTTCACCATCGGCTCAATCGCTAAAACCATGCCGACTTCAAGCCGCGCCCCTGTATGCGGCTTTCCAAAATTGGGGACTTGCGGGTCTTCGTGCAACTGGCGACCGATCCCGTGTCCTACAAAGTCGCGGACAACTGAAAAACCTTCTTTCTCCGCCAACTCCTGAACCGCATGCCCGATATCGTGTATCCGGTTTCCCAAAACCACCTGAGCCAATCCGCGGTCGAGCGATTCTTTCGTCACACGAACTAGTTTTTCAAGCGGCGCCGCAATCTTTCCGACAGGGACCGTTCTTGCCGCATCCCCATAAAAATCTTCCACGATCACGCCACAATCAATACCGATGATATCCCCTTCCTTCAAAACCCTTTGACCCGGAATACCGTGAACAACCTCTTCATTCACCGAGGTACAAAGGGAATGCTGGTACCCCCGATACCCCTTAAACGCTGGCTTGGCCCCTTTTTTCAGCATCCACTGCTCGGCCATTCGATCCAGATCGCCGGTGGTGATCCCCGGCTTCACAACTTCTTTCAACATCTCCAGTATCTCGGCAACCATCCTGCCAGCCCGGGCCATCTTTTGAAGCTCCTCCGGTGACTTTAAAATAATCATCGGAGACTCTTCAAAAGACGGGAAGTGATTTCTTCCACCGGCCCCATTCCCTCAACCACCTTCAAAAGCCCCTTCTTCAGGTAATAATCGACAAGCGGTGCCGTCTGGTCCTCATAAACTTTGAGTCGCTGCTGCACCACTTCTTCTTTGTCATCGGCCCGACCGCGACCGACCATCCTCTGTATCAACTCCTGCTGCGAAACAACCAAACTTAAAACCCGGTCGATTTTACAATCAGAGCGCGTCAGCATCGCTTCCAGCGCCTCAGCTTGGGCAACCGTTCGTGGAAAACCATCCAACAGATACCCACCGGAACAATCGGCCTGCCCCAATCTCTCTTCCATCACCCCAATAATAACCTCATCCGGAACCAGCGCTCCTCTCTCCATATACCCCTTCGCTTTGAGTCCGAGGGCTGTCTTGTTCTCCAGCGCCTGCCGAAGGATATCGCCCGTTGAGATCTGGGGTATTTTTAAAAATTCCCCCAACCTTTTCCCTTGAGTCCCTTTTCCGGAACCGGGAGGCCCCAGCAAAATCAAATTCATGTACGGCCCCTGAACTTACCACTCTTCTCGCCCAACAACCCTTCGTAATTTCTCGCCAGAAGATGCGATTCAATCTGAGACAACGTATCCATCGCAACACCGACGACGATCAAGAGAGAAGTCCCACCAAAGGTTGAAGCCAGTGTTGAAGGGATCCCAAACTTTTCAATCAATACCTGCGGCAAAATGCAGATCGTTGAAATATAAATCGCACCCCCTAAGGTGATTCGAGCCAAGATCCTGTCGATGTAATCAGAAGTGTTCTGACCTGGCCGGATCCCCGGGATAAACCCACCATACTTCTGGATATTCTGCGCCACATCCACCGGATTAAAGGTCACCGCGGTGTAAAAATAGGTGAAGAAAATAATCAGAGCAATATACAAACCGGCATGCAACCAACCGGTCGATAAAAGATTGGCCACCTGTTGGACCGGCCCTTCCTTTACAAACTGGGCAATCGTCGCCGGAAAAAGGATCAACGAAGAGGCAAAGATCGGAGGGATAACACCGGCCGAGTTGATCTTCAGCGGAAGATGCGTGCTTTGTCCCCCATAGAGTTTTCGTCCCACAACCCTTTTGGCATATTGGATCGGGATCTTTCTCTGGGCTCGCTCACAGAAGAGGATAATTGCAATCACCCCGAAGATAAAACCCAAAAGGAGGAGGAATCCGAAGAACCCTCCAAACTGTTCCTTGGTGGACCAGGCATCTCGAAAAGCGCTCGGGATCCGTGTCACGATACCGGAAAAGATGATGAGCGAAATTCCGTTACCGATACCACGCTCCGAGATCTGCTCTCCCAACCACATGATGAAGACGGTCCCGGCCATCAACGTCGCCACCGTGACCACAAAAAAAGAAACACCGCCAACGCCCGGCAACAAAACCCCCTGCTGTTCTAGCCCGAAGCTGATCCCAAGCCCTTGAACCAGACAGAGGAGAACCGTTCCATAACGGGTGTACTGGGTGATCTTATGACGGCCCGCCCCCCCTTCCTTGGAAAGTCTTTCCAAGGAGGGAACAACGACCGTCAAGAGTTGGATGATAATCGATGCCGAAATGTACGGCATGACCCCTAAGGCGAGCACTGAGAAACGCTCCAGCGCCCCACCGGAAAAGAGATTAAAAATTTCAAAGACCGTACCTCCCGAAATCAGCTTCTGGAGGGCCTCCGTATTGATCCCCGGTGTCGGGACAAAAACCCCGATCCGATAGACCGCGAGGAGCGCGAGGGTAAACAAAACTCTTTTTCGAAGCTCGGGGACCCTCGCTATATTCAAAACACCCGACTCAGCCATTGACCACTTCCGCCGTGCCACCTGAGGCAATAATCTTTTTCTTGGCGGATTCACTAAACTGGTCCGCCCGAATCACAAGCTTTTTGGCAAATTCACCATCCCCCAAAATTTTAAGGGCCAGGGCATTCCTACGAACAAACCCATTCTCCTTCAGAAAGGCGACATCAACCACGGTGTTATCCGGAAGCTCCGCCAGATCTCTGAGATTCACCACGGCAAATTCCTTCTTGAAAATATTTGTAAAACCACGCTTCGGGACCCGACGAGAGAGAGGCATCTGCCCCCCTTCAAAACCAACCTTGTGATAACCACCGGCACGGGCCTTCTGTCCCTTATGACCACGACCTGAAGTACTTCCCTGCCCTGAGCTATCACCGCGGCCAAGCCGTTTTCGATCAAAACGGGAACCCGGAAATGACGGAAAGTTTGCGAGACTTATCTTCTTCTCGCCAGCGACCGGAGGAAGTGCCCGCGGTACGACCGAAGGGAGTCCCTGTGGGACAGCCTCAGACTTCTTGACAACAACGCTCTTCTTAACCGCCGCACGAACTTTGGGCGCTGCTACTTTCCCGGGCGCCTTTTTAACAGGGGCGCTCTTGGTCTTTTTTTCAACTTTCTTTTTTATCTTTTCACTCACTGGTCGCCTGCCTTCGTTTAACGACGTCCGCTGGATGTCTAAGCCTTCCCAGGGCATCCATCGTTGCCTTAACGGCATTGTGTGGGTTATGAGTTCCGATACACTTGGTTAAAATATTGCGAATCCCTGCTGATTCAACAACGGCTCGAACGGCGCCACCGGCAATCACACCGGTTCCATCTGAGGCCGGTTTCAGAAAAACTTTCCCCGCCCCGTAACGACCAGTCACTTCATGGGGGATCGTTCGGTCGCGGAGAGGGATCACCGAAATATTCTTCTTGGCTCGATCAATCGCTTTTCGAATCGCATCTGGCACCTCACCCGCCTTGCCCAAACCAAAACCGACAGAACCAACCCCGTCACCAACGACAGCGAGCACGGAGAAACTAAACCGTCGGCCCCCTTTCACAACCTTGGCGACACGACTGATACTGACGATCCGTTCTTTAAATTGTCCTGATTCTTCGGCCATTTTTATTTTCCCCTTGCCCTCTTAACAGGGCTAGAATTGCAAACCGCCTTCGCGAGCCCCATCGGCAAACGCCTTGACCCGTCCGTGAAAGAGAAACCCACCACGGTCAAAAACAACCTTTTCAATCCCCTTGGTCTTCGCCTTCTTGGCGAGGAGCAATCCCAACTTTTTGGCCCCCTTAACATTGCCAGCATCCTTTTTATCGCCGAAGTCCTCAGAGAGAGTCGAGGCAGCGAGCAACGTCCGACCAGACTGATCATCGACCAATTGAGCAAAAAGGTTTCGGACACTCCGATAAACAGAAAGACGGAGACGCTCCGGAGATCCGGACACTTTCTTGCGGATCCGTACTTTTCGACGTATTCGTGCTTCGAGCTTATCCATTACTTCCCTCCTCCGCTTCCAACCGCCGCCTTACCCACCTTCTTACGAACAATTTCACCGACATAACGAACCCCTTTTCCTTTGTACGGTTCCACCGGGCGGTATTTTTTCCTTATAATGGCTGCTGCTTCACCGACCACTTCTTTCGAGGCCCCCGAGAGGGTAATCCGGGTCTGTTTTTCCACATGGGCCTTGACCCCTTGCGGAAGATGAAACTCAATCGGGTGCGAATGACCGAGGGCCAGCACAAGTATCTGTCCCTTGACCTCGGCCCGATAGCCGACGCCATTAATTTCTAATTCCTTTTTAAATCCTTCAGAAACGCCGTGCACCATGTTGGCGACAAGGGTCCGGAAGAGACCATGACGTATGAGGGCTTCATCCGACTGGTCGCGCATCTTGACAGTAATGATCCCCTGATTGATCACCAGCTCCATGTATGGATCAATCGGAAGTGTGAGCTCCCCCAACGGCCCTTTCACCTTAACTTCGGCAGCGGTTAGATCGACTTTGACCTTTTCCGGAATTTTGATCGGTTGTTTGCCAATGCGTGACATAAGTTACCAGATCTTGAACAAGACCTCTCCTCCCATTTTTTTCTCACGAGCCTCATAATCGGTAAAAACCCCTTTGGGGGTCGAAACCATGAACAATCCCAATCCGTTCATCACCGACTTCAAATCGCGATAACTCTTATAAACGCGACGCCCCGGAGTGCTAACACGAACCAGCCCCGAGATAATTGATTGTTTATCGCGTGCATACTTCAAGTGAACGAGAAGATTTTTCTTCGGCGCTTCACCTGCTGTTTCTACCGCCTTGACAAACCCAGTATCAACAAGCCGCTTCAACAGGGCGTGACGAAACTCTGAATACGGCACAATAACAGACGCGTGCCGAGCCTTGAGCGCGTTTCGGAGGCGTGTTAACATATCAGCAATGGGATCGGTCATCATTTTCTTTTTTCTCCTTTACCAGCTTGCTTTCATGACTCCGGGCAGTTCTCCCGCGAGGGCCCTCTGCCGGAAACAAAGACGACAGACGCCAAACCTCCGGATAAAGGCACGTGGACGCCCACAGAGTGGACACCTATTATAGCCCCTCACTTTGAACTTCGGCTTCCTGGCGGCCTTCACCATCAACGACGTTTTTGCCATTCTTATGACTCCTTAGATCCTGCTTCTTTAAAGGGCATGCCCAAGGCCTTCAGAAGGGCCCGTCCCTCCTGATCATTACGGGCAGTGGTCACAATAGTGACATTCATCCCTCGAATCTTATCAATCTTGTCGTACTGGATTTCCGGAAAAACAATCTGCTCCGTAAGACCCAGGGTATAATTACCGCGCCCGTCAAAAGCCTTGTCGGAAACCCCCTTAAAATCTCTCATGCGTGGGAGTGCCACATTGATCAAGCGATTTAAAAATTCGTACATCCGTTTTTTGCGCAGAGTGACTTTACAACCGATAGAGACCCCTTTACGCAGCTTAAAGGCGGCAATTGATTTCTTGGCCTTGGTGATCACTGGCTTTTGACCGGTGATCTGCCCCAGCTCGGCAGCGGCCCGATCAAGAATCTTGGCGTCTTGAAGCGCTTCCTTCAGGCAAGAAGAGACAATGATTTTCTCGACACGAGGGGCCCTCATAGGGTTTTTGAAGCCAAGAACCTTCATGACCTCAGGGATAATGGTTTTGTTAAAATGTTCCTGGTACGTCATGACACCACTCCAATCTCTTGATCACACTTTTTACAAATTCTGGACTTCTTCCCATCCTTCAAAATCTTGACGCCGGTCCGGACCGCCTTTGAACATTTTGCGCAATAGAGCATCAAATTCGAAAGATGGATGGAGGCCTCTTTTTCAACAATCCCCCCCTGACGAATCTTTTGAGTCGGCTTCTGATGGCGCTTCACAATCTGAAGCTTCTCCACAAGAGCCCGTCCCTTGGCAGAGAGAATGGCCAGAACTTTTCCGGTCTTTCCCTTATCCCGGCCGGTAATCACCATCACCATGTCATTCTTCCGAATCATTATAAAACCTCCGGCGCTAAAGAAATAATCTTCATAAATTTTTTGGCTCGGAGCTCTCTTGCCACCGGCCCAAAAATACGGGTCCCCACAGGCTCCCCCTGGTCATCGATCAAAACGACTGAGTTATCATCAAACTTAATGTAGGAGCCGTCCGTCCGACGAACCTCTTTCACCGTGCGAACAATAACCCCTTTTTTCACATCCCCCTTTTTCACCTTCGAATTGGGAAGGGCCTCTTTGACCGCCACGACAACGATATCACCCAAGGAACCATACTTTCTCTTGGAACCACCCAACACACGGATGCAGAGAAGAGACCGTGCCCCTGAATTATCGGCTGACCCAAAAACGGTTTGTGTTTGAATCATACTTTAGCCTCCAAAATATCGCCTTCAATCCCCTCTGACTTTTCCAAAACCTGTTCGACGGCCCACCGCTTCATCTTTGAAAGAGGCCGCGTTGGAACGATCCGAACCTTGTCACCACGCTGACACTCGCCCTTTTCATCGTGGGCGTAAAACTTCTCCCGCTGGGTCAGGTATTTCTCAAAAACGGGATCCTTCACCCGTGAGCGCACCTCAACAACAACCGTCTTGGTCATCTTGTTAGAAATCACCACACCAATAAAACTCTTTTTTTCTGTCGGGTGAAGCACCCTTTTTTCGTTCATTGTTTTTTTACACCCTTTCGTTCCTGCTCGCTCCGGAGGGTCAAAATCCGGGCGATATCTTTTTTAATCTTCGACAACCGGGAGGTATCCTGCACCTGACCAGTCCGCATCTTCACCGTTAGCGTTGCCACTTCCGAACGAAGCTGGGCTTCAAAAGCGACCAACTCCTCTGGTTTCTTCTCGCGAAGTTCCTTTACCGAGTCATTCTTAGGCGTCACGATAATTCCCTCCCTCGCGATAGACGATCTGGGTCTGGATCGGCAGTTTATGGGCCGCCAACATCATCGCCTCACGCCCTACTTCGTGACTCACCCCTTCCATTTCAAAAACCATCCGTCCCGGTTTGACAACTGCGGCATAGTACTCAACGGGTCCCTTGCCTTTGCCCATTCGTGTTTCTGCCGGTTTTTTGGTCACCGGTCGGTCCGGGAAAATCCGAATCAAAATTTTTCCTCCCCGCTTGATAAAGCGAGCCATCGCGACACGACAGGCCTCGATCTGACGAGCAGTAATAAGGCCCGATTCGAGCGCCTGAAGACCGTAATCACCGGTGGTCAGGTTGCAACCGCGATAAGCCTTCCCGCGGATCCGTCCTTTTTGAACCTTCCTATATTTTGTCTTTGCCGGCTGTAGCACCGATGTCTCCTTCTTTCGTTTCTCCCATGCCCGAACCTATAATCTCTCCCTTGTAAATCCAGCACTTCACACCAATCTTGCCGTAGGTCGTAAGTGACTCAGCCTGACCGTAATCAATATCGGCCCGGAGGGTATGAAGGGGGACGCGTCCTTCGCGATACCACTCGGTCCGTGCGATTTCTGAACCACCCAATCGCCCGGCACAACGAACCTTGATCCCCTGAGCCCCAAATTTGCGCGCCGATTGGACCGCCTTCTTCATCGCCCGACGAAAAGCGACCCGTCGCTCCAGTTGCATGGCGATATTTTCACAAACCAGCTGGGCATCCAACTCCGGCTTTCTGACTTCATGAATATTCACCGTAATCTCTTTCCCCACCATCTTTGTCAGGTCAATCTTCAGAGTATCAATACCGCTTCCCCTCTTACCAATGACAAGGCCAGGTCGTGCGGTAAAAATATTCAACTTGATCGTGCCGGCAGTCCTTTCAATTTCAATCTTGGAGACGCCAGCATGATAGAGTTTTTCTTTGACAATCTTTCGGAGCTTCACATCTTCAAAAAGATATTTCGCATAATCAGCACGCGCATACCATTTAGAAAGCCACGGCTTCGTGATGCCTAAGCGAAAACCAATCGGATGTGTCTTCTGTCCCATTGTATCTATTTCTCCTCGAGCACGACGAGAATATGGCTCGTCTTCTTGTTAATCCGATCAGCACGTCCCCGCGCCCGTGCCAAGAAACGCCTGAAGGTCGGGCCCTGATCGACCGTAATTTTTGTCACATAAAGGTTGTCGACATCGACCCCCCCTTTGACCGTGGCATTCGCCACTGCCGAACGGAGAAGTTTATAAACATCGACGGCGGAGGACTTTTGGACAAATTGTAAAATATCCAAGGCCTCCTGAACCTTTCGTCCACGAACCATGTCGGCCACAAGCCGCACCTTTCGGGGAGCCACTCTCAAATAATTTAGTTCTGCACGCACGTCCGTCATATTAATTCCTCGGGTGAATCACCCTTATGCTTTTGCCGCCGGGGTTGCCGCTGCACCACTAGAAGCCGCCGCCGGCGCTGCTCCAGGAGTTGCCGCTTCCTTACGAATACCTGAGTGACCTCTAAAGCTGCGGGACGGAGAAAACTCACCCAAGTGATGCCCCACCATATTCTCTGTGACAAACACCGGGATAAATTTGCGACCATTGTGCACCGCAAACGTGAGCCCGACAAAATCTGGGGTGATCGTTGATCGTCGCGCCCAGGTCTTGATGACCTTCTTTGACTTCTGATTCATCGCCTCCTGCACCTTCTTGGCGAGCGATGTATCAATAAACGGTCCTTTTTTAATCGATCGTGCCATAAAAAAATTCCCTCGGGTGAACTACCCTCTACGCTTTTGCCCTTCGGTCCTTCACAATAAAACGGTCGGTTCTCTTGTTCTGTCGTGTCTTATACCCCTTGCTTGGTAATCCCCACGGTGATGACGGGTGATTGCCCCCTTTTGATTTTCCTTCACCACCGCCATGCGGGTGATCGACTGGATTCATCGACACACCACGGTTGTGAGGCATCCATCCCATCCACCGAGATCTTCCCGCTTTACCAATCGCCACATTCTCGTGATCCAGATTTCCCAACTGTCCGATGGTCGCTTTGCATTCAGTCGGGATCAGTCGAACTTCGCCTGAGGGAAGCTTCACCTGGCCCCATTCTCCTTCTTTGGCCAAGAGCTGCGCAAAGGAGCCTGCCGTTCGGACCATCTGGCCACCACGCTTGGGGGACAATTCCAGATTATGGATCTGGGTCCCAACCGGAATATTCTTGATAGGGAGACAGTTGCCTGGACGGATGTCGGCCTCCGGGGAAGAGATGACTTCATCCCCCGCCTTCAACCCAAGCGGCGCGAGCATATACCGCTTTTCACCATCCTTGTAAAAAATGAGCGCAATAAAAACAGACCGATTTGGATCGTACTGGATCGAATTCACCTTGCCGGGGATCCCAATTTTATCCCGACGGAAATCGATCACCCGATACCGTTTCTTATGGCCGCCACCGATAAAGCGCATCGTCACACGGCCAGCATTATTCCGACCACCGCTCCGATGGATCGGCCTTAGAAGCGACTTTTCCGGCTTCGGCCTCGCCCCATTGATCTTCGTCAGCTCGGCAAAATCGAGCCGCGTCATAAAACGAAGGGTTGGTGTTAATGGTCTAAAAGTTTTGATTCCCATAATGTTTTATCCTTATTTCGCCTCAACCAGTTCGATGCTGTTGCCAGGAGCGAGCCGAACCATTGCCTTCTTCCAGTTGGCCGCCTGCCCCTGATAACGACCGACCCGTCGCACCTTGCCACGGACGATCAGGGTATGCACACGCGTCACCTTGACCTTATAAAATTTTTCAATCGCGGTTTTGATATTCAACTTCGTCGCACGAAGATCGACTTCGAACGAATAGAGATTTCCACCCTCGGTCTCCTGGGTTGACTTCTCGGTCAAGATTGGCCGCTTTAAAACAGATTCAAATTTTAAGCCGTCAGCCATTTTTCAACCTTTCCCAATGAATCAACCGTCATTAAAATAATCTCGTGCTTCATCACTTCCAAGGCATTCAGATCAGTCGACCGACAAATCTTGACATGAGGGATATTCCGAACTGATTTTAAGGTCTCAGTATTCGCTTGATCCATAACAATCAGAACATTATCCAAGCCGAGTGTTTGCAAAACCTTGACCGCCTCTTTGGTCTTCGTCTTTTCAAACTGAAATTGGTCGATCAACAAAAACTGGTCCTGTTTCTTTTTGAGCGACAATGCCTCACGAAGCGCCTCATGTTTCATCGACGTCGTCAATTTATGGGACCGATCACGAGGGTGCGGCCCAAAGACAGATCCGCCTCCCACAAAAATAGGGGCCTTGATATCACCATGACGAGCCTGACCGGTTCCCTTCTGCCGGTAAATCTTGCGTGTGCTGCCGGTTACAAAATGGCGCGTGAGGGTACTGGAGGTTCCCTGCTTTTTATTTGCCTGGTACCCGAGAATTGCCTGATGAAGGACCGAGCGAAGCGGTTTTTCAAAAACGGCCGCTGACAACTCAACCTCTTTCACCTTCTTCTTCTGCATATTGTAAACGGGGAAGCCCATAATTTATTTCTTTTCTTCCTTTTCAACACCCGCCGATAATCGTTTCTCAAAATCGACCGCCCTATTCTGGACCACCAACAAATCACTATTTGCGCCGGGGACTGCCCCTCTAACAAAAAGCAAATTCTCTTCCGGACGTAGTTTGACAACCTTTAAATGACGAACCGTCACCCGATCAACCCCCATGTGGCCAGGCAGTTTCATATTCTTGAAAACTTCACCGGGAGAAGTTCTCTGACCGATCGAACCGGTGGATCGGTGAAGGGTGGAACCATGAGAGGCTGGTCCGCCATGCTTACCATGTCTTTTGATGACCCCCTGAAAACCTTTTCCCTTACTGATACCGATCACATCCACATAATCACCAACCTTGAATGGGCTGAGGTTAAAAACCTGACCGACTTGAAATTGCAGCCCCTTAACGCGAAATTCTTTCAAGTGCTTGAATGGCTTCAACCCCTTCTTTTTGAAGTGTCCGATATAGGGCTTGGTCAGCCGATAGTTTTTCTTTTCCGGAACTTCCTCAAAACCGATTTGAATTGCATCATACCCTTCTTTCGCAAGACTCTTCGTCTGTGTCACCACACAAGGGCCGGCCTGGATAACCGTTACCGGTACCTGATTGGACTCATCATCAAAGATTTGAGTCATCCCAATTTTTCTGCCTAAAAGTCCGTTCATAGCAACTCAACCCTCACCAAAGTGCAGACACCCTGAGCTTGTCTCAGGGTCATATCATTTTAATCTCGACATCAATCCCTGCCGAGAGTTCCAGTTTCATGAGTGAATCAATCGTCTGTTGCGTGGGCTCTAAAATATCAATAAACCGCTTGTGCGTCCGGATCTCAAAATGTTCCCGCGACCTCTTGTCGACGTGCGGCGAACGAAGCACGCAATACCTTTCAATCTTGGTCGGCAGAGGGATCGGTCCAGCAATGCGGGCCCCCGTGCGCTTGACCGTCTCGACAATTTCCTGTGTCGATTGGTCCAACAGCTTATGATCGAACCCCTTCAAGCGGATCCGAATCTTCTGCCCCTCTTCGTATGTTGTATGCGTTGCCATTGTTTACTCCACAATTTCTGCTGTGACCCCTGCGCCGACGGTATGTCCTCCTTCACGGATGGCGAACCGAAGCTCTTTCTCCATCGCGATCGGGGTAATCAACTCAACCTCTACATCCACTCGGTCTCCTGGCATCACCATCTCTACGTTCTTTGGTAATGTCACTACCCCCGTCACGTCTGTCGTCCTAAAGTAAAACTGGGGACGATACCCATTAAAAAACGGGGTGTGTCTCCCACCCTCTTCCTTCGTTAAAACATAGATAGAAGCCTTGAACTTCTTGTGTGGGGTAATAGAACCTGGCTTCGCCAGCACTTGGCCTCGCTCAACCTCTTCCCTCTTCAAACCACGAAGAAGAACACCAACGTTGTCCCCAGCCATCCCTTCATCCAAGAGTTTGCGGAACATCTCAACTCCGGTCACCACTGTCTTCGCGGTTGGCTTAATACCAACTAATTCGATTTCCTCGCCAACCTTCACCCTGCCTCTCTCTACTCTCCCTGTCGCTACCGTTCCACGTCCTGAAATACTGAACACG
>JAUSKE010000167.1 GCA_030649435.1 Deltaproteobacteria bacterium | reverse complement strand
GGCGGCCGGAAGGAAGCCCGGTTGTTCGCCATCGACATCCAGAAGAACCCGCTCATCCGAGGTGATATGGACCTTTTTCCCTTTGCGGTAATGGATCTTTCGCGAACGGGAGCGATCGATCGAACCGGCGTAGAGCCGCGGGAGGGTGATCAAAAAATCGAGTGTGTGAAAATCCTCGACGATCAAAATGTCGAGCAGGCCGTCGTCGACCTTTGCCCTGGGAGTGACCTTCAGCCCGCCACCAAACGATTGCCCGTTGGCGACAATCACCGCACAAACTTTTTTCTCCGCGAGCGGCTTGCCATCGATCGTCACCACTACCCGTTTGTTCCGGTACAAAAAGAAACTGCTCAAAGCTGAACCGAGGTAGGCGACCGTCCCCCCAAGAATCGTTGGAAAATTATTCAGCCGGCGAACCACATCCCCTCCCAAACCGGCATCGGCCACGTTTGCAAAATACCGGTCCTGACGTTTCCCATCGGGGGAAAGGTAACCGATTTTTCCAAGATCGATCATCCGGCAATTCTGGCCCTGCAGCAGTTTGACCTGTTCCTTGATTTTTGGTGATCGTTTGAGGGCCCGGATCAGGTCATTCCCCCGACCGAGGGAGAGGATCCCCAAACAACTTTTTTCATTCACCAGTTGGCCGTTCGCAAAAAATCCGTTCACCACCTCGTGGATCGTGCCATCTCCCCCCACCGCTACCACCATTTCAAAACCATTTTTTAACACCTCGGTCGCGAGCGTCGTCGCATGACCCGGCCCCTCGGTAAAAGAATAATGGATCGGGCCGAAGTCTGATTTTTCAAGTTCCCGTACGATGGAAGGCCACTTGCGCCTTCCTTTGCCGTCGCCAGCACGCGGGTTGATGATGAAAAAAGTTTTGAAAGAATCCATGAAAGAACCACAGTAACGGATTTGAAGGAGACCGTCAACTTCATGAGACGAGTTTCTTTGAACAGTAAAACTTGACGGGAGGGAAAAAATTCTTTAAAACTATGGGTATCGTGGAGAGGGCTCGAGTTCTTGATAAACAAAATTTGACCTCACCCGACCCGAAGGATTACCGGGCCGTCAAGGCCTTCCTCAAACACCACTTCCGTCACTTCAACGCCGCAGTCGTTATCGATGCCGCCGAGGCTTATCAAAATCATCTAAATAAAGGGGGCAAGATGTTTGTCACGCTCGCCGGGGCCATGAGCACCGCCGAGATCGGCATCATCCTCGCTGACATGATCCGCAAAGACAAAGTCCAGGCGATCTGTTGCACCGGCGCGAACCTTGAAGAAGATATTTTCAACCTCGTCGCGCATGAGCATTACGAACGGGTCCCGAACTACCGTTCCCTCACCGCCGAAGACGAAGTGAAGCTCCGTGATCGCGGCATGAACCGCGTGACCGACACCTGCATCCCGGAAGAAGAAGCGATGCGGCGAATCGAACGGGAGCTGTTGCACTTTTGGCAAAAAGCGGACAAAGAAAAAAAGAATTACTTCCCCCACGAATATCTTTACCAACTTCTCGATAGCGGTGCCTTGACCAAGAGCTACCAGATCGACCCGAAGAACTCCTGGATGGTCGCCGCCTGCGAAAAGAAACTGCCGATTTTCGTCCCCGGCTGGGAAGACTCGACCTTGGGGAATGTTTTCGTTTCGAACGTGATCAAAAAGAAACTCTCGAACTTCGAACTCGTCAAATCGGGCCTTCACCTGATGTCTGACCTGATCGACTGGTACAAAGAAAATAGCGCCCATTCCTCGATCGGTTTTTTTCAGATCGGTGGCGGCATCGCCGGTGATTTTCCGATCTGCGTCGTGCCGCTCATCAATCAAGATTTGAAGCAAAAAGCAAATTACTGGGGCTATTTCTGCCAGATCTCCGACTCCACCACCTCTTACGGCTCGTACTCCGGCGCGATCCCGAACGAAAAAATCACCTGGGGTAAACTTGATGGCTCCACCCCCCGCTTCGTGATCGAATCGGACGCCTCGATCGTCGCCCCGATGATGTTCGCGTACATTCTCGCGGAATGAAACAACTCCTCACCATCGGACTCGGCGGTGGTCTTGGTGCCATCGCTCGCTATAGGCTAAGCGGCTGGGTGCTTCACCAGACGGTTGATTGGAAATTTCCGGCCGGTACTTTTTTGGTTAACGTCGTCGGTTGCCTCGCCGCTGGATTACTCGCAGGACTTGTCGAAAAACAGGACCTCTTCACCCCAGAGACCCGGATTTTTCTTTTTACCGGCATCCTCGGCGGCTTTACCACTTTTTCCGCCTTTGGCCTCGAAACAATCTACCTCTTTCAGAGACACGAATTCTTTTTGGCCTCGCTGAATATTGCCTTGAGTGTCCTCTGCGGCCTTCTTGCCATCGGGCTGGGGTTAAAGATTATTCCGTAATTCACGCGGCGCGCGCGGTGATCACCATCCTAATCCGTTTTCCGCTCGGGTGTTCGATTTTCACAAAATGGAATTCTAGAGCGGACGGTTTTTGAACAAATTGAAATTCCGTGTCGGCGAGCTTGCCGATCCCTTCAAAGCAGGCGAGGTTCACTAATTTGAGAAAGTCTTTCGCATCCGGCGGTGTTTGGACCCAACCGTTTTGCCTGATCAGGTCGGCCAATTCCTTTTCGCCATGCACCCCGTAGGTGGTCCCCTCTTCGTCCATCAGGACCTTTTTCATCCCGGTCCCCGGATGCGCCTTAGGGTTGCAGGCGACGACCACTTTCAAACCAAAAGGGCCCGGCTCTTCGCGGACCGCCACCTCGACCGCATGACGGTATTCCTTTTGAACCATCGCTACGAGCGCCTCTTGCACCTTTTTGACCTTGCGGGTGAGTTTCACGAATAAATTTTTACTGCTTCTGTGCCTTGAACATCCAGAGGGCAAGCCCCAGAGAGAGAGCAAACCCGACCACATTGAAACCCAAGGGGACCGAATAAGCACCGACCACGAGGGGAAAGTTCAAAACCAACCGTGACAAGTGGCCCAACGCCACCAGAAAAAAGACT
>JAUSKE010000199.1 GCA_030649435.1 Deltaproteobacteria bacterium | reverse complement strand
TGTTTTTTTCCAGCGCACTTTGAAGTACGAGCGAATTGATCACCGTTGCCAGCATCCCGATGTAATCGGCAGTCGCTCGATCGATCCATTTTTCGCGGGCCCCTCGAAAAATATTGCCACCACCCACCACGAGCGCGATCTCAACCCCCAGGTCGCTAACCTCTTTGATTTCTCGCGCGATCCCTTCAACAACATTGGGCTCAATGCCGAAACTAGCCTTCTTAACGAAGGCCTCGCCAGATAACTTGAGGAGGATTCTCTTGTACCGCGGCTTTCCAACTTTTGAGGTCACTTGTTTTCTCCAACCTGGTATCGGGCAAACCGAACAATGCGAAGACTCGGGTCCACCTTGGCAATCGTTTCACGAACCGTTCCCTTGCCGGTCAGGTCACGGATGAAGACCTGATCCAACAGGCAAACCTCTGACAAGAACTTGGTATATTTTCCCAAAACAATTTTTTCAATCATATTCGCCGGTTTGGAGGCGAGGTCCGGAGACTCTTTCAGGTTGGCCTTCTCCCTTGCGGCGACATCGGCAGGAACCTCTTCTCCCGACAGATAGAGCGGGTGCATCGCTGCCACATGCATCGCCAGATCCTTGACGAGCGATCCGGTCAGCTTGGAGGGATCCCCTTCCATCTGTACCAGAACGCCGATCTTGTTTCCGGGATGAACGTAAACGCCAACCTTTTCCCGATCCTTGGGTGAATCACCCTTCGCCTTAAAAACCTCAAATCGACTGATCGAGAGATTTTCGCCGATCCGGGTGACCAGTTCATTCAAGACAGTTTCTACCGTGTTATGACCCAATTTTTCCTTCTTGAGTGTCTCGAGATCCGAAGGCTGTCCTCTCAAGATCTGTTCGACCAACACGGAACAAAAGTTTTTGAAATCATCCGTCCGCGCCACAAAGTCGGTCTCACAATTGACCTCAACGAGGGCTGCCACCTGCCCATCGGGGGAGTGGGACTCCATGATAAGCCCCTCTTTGGTGGTCCGTGCCGATTTTTTGGCCGCCTTGAGGATCCCTTCCTTACGGAGATAATCAATCGCCTTCTCAATATCGCTATTTGTCTGCCCCAGCGCCTTTTTGCAATCCATCAACCCAGCACCGGTTCGTTCCCGCAATTCTCGCACCTGTTCAGCGGTCACCATTACTTGGTCTCCTTCACATACGCTTCCTCTTTCGAAACATAAGCGACGCCTCGTCCTTTGATGACTGTTTCCTTCGCAAACCCTTTTTCGGAAGATTCCGCTGACAACTTATCCCTCAATACCGCATTTCGTCGCTCGACACCGGCAAGACAGGCATCGGCAACGAGATTGACAAAATAACGGATTGATTTGATCGCGTCGTCGTTGGCCGGGATCAGGTAGTCGATGCCATCCGGATCACAATTGGTGTCGGCTATCGCCACGATCGGGATATGAAGTCGTCTCGCCTCTTGCAGGGCAATATGCTCCTTCTTCGGGTCAACGATAAAGAGAAGCTGTGGGAGTTTTACCATCTCCTTAATCCCGCCCAGCGCCTTGGTGAGCTTGATGATATCTCTTTCAATCCAGAGTTTTTCCTTTTTGGTGAGTCCTTCCAGGGCCCCTTCGTCTCTCTTCTTTTCAAAATCTTTTAAACGATCGATCGAACTTTTGATCGTCTGAAAATTGGTGAGGGTCCCGCCGAGCCAACGGTTGTTCACATAAAACATCCCGGACCGCTTAGCCCCGTCACCGATCACATCCTGCGCCTGTTTCTTGGTGCCGATAAAGAGGACGTTTCCCCCTTGGGCCGTGATCTGTGTGATAATACGGCAGGCGATATCCGCCATCGGGACTGTCTTTTCAAGATCGATGATATGAATCCCACCGCGAACGCCGTAGATGTACGGCTTCATCTTGGGATTCCATCGTCCTTTTTGGTGGCCGAAATGGGCCCCTGCTTCCAACATCTGCTTCATCTGTCCTTCGACCATAAAACTTCCTCCCTTTTGGTTAGTACTTCCGCCTTCGTTCAAAGGTCGGACTGGCAAAGCCAAATCCTCCCTTACCTTCCTCAATCCCGCTTTTTACGGGACACCATGAGGAGGCACTCAAAAGGCGTGTGAATTTACTACTTAAAGCGGGGAGGATTTAGCAGAGGCGGGGGCTGATTGCAAGGGCAAAAGGGCTATTCAGCCTCGGCAAGGGGGATGTTGGCGAGCGTGGTGGAGAGGGTCAACAACCGACGCTGAAGGCTATCCAGATCGAGGGGGAGTGCTGTTTGAATCTGGTGTTTTGTTCGGTAATCTTTCAGTTTTTGGAGGCTTTCGAGAAACGCTTGGATCTCCGCAGCCAAGACCTCTTTCTCACTCGACGTTCTTTTCTCCTGGCCCGCGTAATGCAAAATCCTCTTGGCCAGATCGGTCAACCGTTCTTCTGCGTTGAATCCCTCGAGGCTCTGAAGGTATTGGGCCTGCTGGGTGACCGCTTCGAGCCTTTGAAAAACCTCTTTCCCATTTTCAGCCAACGCTCGATCTCCGGGGCTTCCCTTGACCAGCATAATCTTTTCAGCCTCTTGGAGCCAGCCCCGGAGCCTCTTTTCGCAACTGATCAAATCGGCCTTTTCTGAGGTGTTATCAATTTCTGTAGCCGTTGGCAGGTTGGCAAACCCCTCTTTCAAAACTTTTTTAGTCATCTCCAGAGTTAAACGATCTTCTTTTGTCTTGGGATGGACCGCACTTTCCGGAAGCGGAAGGCGATAGTCGAGCCGGTCAATATTTCGGACCGGAAGATATTCGCTGCCAAAAGGTTTAGCCTGCTCTATAAGGGAGTCAAACCGGCATTTCAAAACCTCGATGGAACCAACAGGCCTCGGTTTTTCCGAATCCTGCTGCTTCACGACCTCACAAGATTGGTACCGCGGGTCGGCGGAGGCATGGCAACTAAAACTGACATCCCCCCCATAAACCTCTTCGCGTTTGAGGAGTTTTTTCACCAGCTCGACATCGATGTGATACGTCGTCCCTTGGGCCTTGGCCTTGGCTTCAAGGGCGAGGAGCTTTTCGAGGACCGGGAGATCGACCTCCCAGTCGGCACGAGGGTCGGCGGAAACCTCCAGAAAACGGTTGAGTCCCTGATAGCCGCCCTCCTTCCAATACTTGCCAAGCCAATCGGCCATGCCGTCCCAATCGTTCTGGGAAAAACTGGAGTTATCCCGCGCCGCTTTTTCGAGCCGCTCCTCAACCTCATCGGCAGTGGGTGCCGTATCCGCACTGTTATCAGGGGCCCCAAGAATAACTGAGGCGATGATGGATGGAATAAAAGTCATCTCTTTTTCTTTGTCGGTCAGGCCTCTCCAAAAGTTGTGCTGTTTTTCCCTTGAGCCAAAAGGACTATTTGGGGAGTTTGGCGTCAATATTAGCGACACGGATCATCAGGTCGGTGATCCGGGTTGTCAACACCTCAACATCTTCTTTTCCATCGCCATCGGTATCAATCGGTGTCGTGATTTTATGTTCTTTTTTGAAACGAGCCAGGGCATTAAGTGCTTTCAAAAGACTCACCGCCTCGGCCTGCCAATGGTCCTTTTCTTCGTGAGTCACTTTGCCAGGAACCATGAATGCCGGTGCCGCAGCCAGCTGGTCCACCTCATCCATCCACTGATTGTTCAGATACTGGAGGCCTTTGATAAACTCTTTCTGAACATGGAGCGCCTGATAACTGACCAAGACCTGATGATGTTGATCGATGAGGGGCTGATCATCCGGATTGTCGGCACTCAGTTGAAGGATCTCGGCATCTTCCAACCAGTTCTTCAGCATGCGCGTGACGGCATAAAAATCCCCACTGGTTTTGGAGGCCCGAGTCTCGGCAAGGGTTGGCAGATGTTCAAACTGACGGGGCAAAGACTCGCGAGTAATGGCTATTGTTTGCTCATCCGGCATCCTTGCCGGATCACGAACCGCTGGACGCCACTCCCAGGGGTCCAGATTTTGCATGATCACCATCTTTTCCCCTCCCTGTACAAACCGTTCCACCAAAGAAGGGATCTCCCCCCGCAAGACTTCAATGGCCGGGCCATCCACCATTTGAGTCCCCATGAGAACGCCACTTGGGCTCTCAACTGGCTTTTCGTATTGGGTTTTACAGATGACGTACCTGGGATCAGACGAATCGATATAATGATCCAGATCAACCCTGCTGAACGGTGAGGGTTCATACCCATCCTCTGGGGAACCAGCCACAACACCCTGCCCTACCAGCCCTGCCCCTCGTACCAGTTCGAATGACATGATGAGGTCTATTATGACCTAATTTTGGAGCTTGGGCAATTCCTTCTTTACTAGGAACCCATGGGTGACTCACCCTTTCCTTCCTTCATCTTGTAGACAAAGGTCAGGATCTCGGCGACCGCCTGATACAGTTCTGCCGGGACCTCGTCGCCGATCTCTAGTTCGACAAGCGACCAGGCGAGTGGGATGTTGCTCAGGACCGGAATGTCGAACTCCTTAGCCAGCTCCCTGATATATTCGGCAAAGAGGCGCTGCCCCTTGGCCACAATCTGGGGAGCCGCCATCTCCTTGGCGTTGTACTTGATCACCACCGCCAGATGGGTCGGGTTCGTCACCACAACATCGGCCGTCTTCACCGCCTGTCGGGTATCCCCCATCGCCATCTCCATATGAATCTGTTTGCGGGCACTCTTGATCAACGGGTCCCCCTCGTCTTCTTTATACTCCCTCTTCACCTCCTCCTTCGTCATCATCAACTGTTTCATGTAGTCCCGACGCTGGATGTAAAGATCCATGATCGCCAAAAGCAGAAAGAGGATGAAGACGCGAACCAAGAATTGGGTGACGAGAAGGCTGCCGATCTGGATCGATTGCTCGAGCGGCAACGTCAACGTCATGAGAAAGTCGCCGATCACCCCTTTGACAATCAGAAAGGCGATGATAAAAATGAAGGAGATCTTGATGATGTTTTTGATCAGCTCGATAAAGTTCTTCGACTTGAACATGTTTTTCAAACCTTCAATCACATTCAACCGGTTGATCTGGGGCTTGAGCGGCTCCATCGAAAAAACAGGCCCTACCTGCAGATAAGCAATAAACAGCGCCCCCAGAAGGGCCCCTGAAGCAACGGGGATCGAAACCTTGACGAGCACCGTAAACGCAGCGCTCAACAGGTGAAAGACCGATTCTATCGGGATCGAGGGTTGGGCGATGAGATCAAAAGTAGTCCTCATCAACCTTTTGATTTCGGAGGAAACGTACGAGATCGAATAACCAAACGCCATGAAGGTGGCGATCAAAACAGCGAGCGTTGTAAAATCCTGACTATGCCAGACCTGGCCTTTTTTGCGGGCATCCCGAAGCCTCTTGGGTGTTGGCTTCTCACTCTTATCCTGCCCGCCTTTGTCACCGCCGCCTTGAGCCATAGGTTCTTAGTATCGTCCTCCTGACCTAGCCAAGTTACCATATCGATTGATTTTATGCCACCTTCTAAGTAGATTAACCCTATGCCAGAACCGACCGTTCCGACGGGTGAACCACCCTTTGGGCAATACCACCTGACCGAAAAAATTGCCCAAGGGGGGATGGCCGAGATTTTCAAGGGAAAGACCGTCGACCTTCATGGCCTCGAGAAGACGGTGGTCATCAAGAGGATCCTCCCCCATATCGCCGCCAATCCTGAGTTTGTGACGATGTTGATCGATGAGGCCAAGATTGCGGTCCAGTTGTCACACGGCAACATCGCCCAAATCTATGACCTGGGAAAAATTAGCGAAGATTACTTTATCGTCATGGAATATGTGCCCGGCAAGAGTGTCAGCCAGATCGCGCGAAAACTGAGAAGTTTGAACCAACCCTGCCCGATCCCAATTGCCTGTACCATCGCCGCCGAGATCGCCGCCGGTCTCGACTACATGCACCGCAAGAAAGATGAAGAAGGAAATCCGTTGGGGATCATCCACAGGGACATCAGCCCCCAGAACATCATCGTTTCTGAATCGGCGACAATTAAGATCATCGATTTCGGGATCGCCAAGGCAAAAACTAAAATCGTCACCACCGACTCCGGAGTGATCAAGGGAAAATTTGCCTACATGTCCCCCGAACATGCCGAGGGGGAAAAACTAGATCACCGGAGCGATATTTTTTCGCTAGGGATTATTCTTCATGAATTGCTCGTCGGTCAACGCCTCTTTAAGGGAAAAAATAATGCGGAGACGGTCCGTAAAGTCAAAAAGGCGCGCGTCAGCCGCCCCTCAACGGATCGTCCGGAAGTGCCACCGGAACTGGATGCGATTGTTTTGAAGGCACTGGCCCGTGACCGCGAAAAACGATACCAGAGGGCCAGCTCGCTTCACGAGGATCTGACCAAACTCCTGATTAGCC
>JAUSKE010000165.1 GCA_030649435.1 Deltaproteobacteria bacterium | reverse complement strand
AACTCTTTTCGACAGTTTTGATGATGAGGGGTTCTTTTTTTTCCATTAGTTCTTTCATAGAACGTATTGAGCAGTTGCCGCTTCTAGTCAAGGTGAGCGATCTTTCGATGAAAATGATCAGTCAGGAGAACCCTGGAATCCAGACTGAACTGACCCTTGAATTCTACCAAATGAAGGATGGACTTTTATGAGTTACCGTCGAGCGATGAGTGTACTTCTCCTTTTTTCATTTGGCTTTATGGGCCTTTCGTTGTCAGAGAGGAATGAAGAAGGTCTTTCCAGCCCATCGTCATTTTCAGGTAATTTTGAACGGAACCCGTTTGCCCCTTCGGGTGGCACAGAAGTCTTTGATCTTTCTGAATTTGTGGTGAACGGCGTCGTTGTGGGTGAAGGGAAGGGGTATGCCCTGATCTCCGGCAATGTGGTAGCTAAGGGGGAGATGTTGGGGCGTTACACGGTTTACGACATCCAGAAGGATGGTGTTGTTCTCAAGGAGGGGGAGGAGACATTTACCCTTAAACTCCGATGAGAATAAGAAGAACTCTTCAGTTTAGTTTTTTAGCCTTTCTGACGGTTTACCCTATTTCAAACGGTTGGTCGGCCTACTCCGTCACGCTCAAGGATGCCGACCTCAGGGAGTCGATTCAACTTTTGGCGCGTGCGGCCAACGTAAACGTGATCATGCCTGAGGGGATTTCAGGGAAGGTGAATGTTGGGTTTAAAGATATCGCGGTTCTTCAGGCTTTCCAGTCAATCCTTCGTGTCAATGGTCTTGAGTATGCTGTCGAGGAGGGAATTTACAGGATCGGCAAGCCGGACCAGTTCATTGGTGGGGCTGATTTGAAGACGGCCTTGATCTCCCTAAAATATGCAACCGCCAAAGATCTGGTCGAAAAGATAAAACCGCTTCTTTCTGACAAAGGGACGGCGATAGCGGACGATAGGACCAATACCTTGAGTATTAAGGATAGGTCCTCCGCGGTTTCTGGTATTCGGGAGTTTATTACCATGGTCGATAAGAAAGACCAACAGGTTCTCATTGAAGGGAAGATTCTGGATGCCTCCAATGATTTTACACGGAGCCTGGGAGTCCAGTGGGATGTGACGAAGAGCGCTGGTAACACCACTTTTGGCGGGGTCAAGGGTGTGGGGCAATCGGATGCCGGACGATCCTTCAATACCAATTTCCCGGCGACGGGTGCCGGTGGTTCCGGTTCACCGACGAGCGGTGTCGGTCTTGTTATCGGCAAAATTTCAAACATGATTGATATTGATGCCCAGATTACCGCTTCCGAGAGGAAAGGGGAGGTTCGTATCATCTCTCGCCCCTCAGTGACGACTGTGAATAATGCCCCGGCCAAGATTCGGAGCGGCCTTAAAGTTTACGTCAAATCGACTTCCAATATCAGCATTGGAACAACAGGGGGTGCGGGAGGTGGTTCACAGAGCGCCTTGCAGGAGATTGATACCGGTGTTCAGTTAACGGTGACACCGCAAATTTCGATCGACGATCATATCAAGCTAAAGATTGATGCTATTGAGTCGGAGGCCGATTTCAGTAAAACGGTAGATGGGATCCCTTCAGTCATTGACAATACTGCTTCCACAACGGTTCTGCTCAAGAATGGAGAGACAACGGTTATCGGGGGACTCTTTCGTGTGAAGAACACAAAGGTAAAAAATGCCGTTCCGCTCATTTCATTTATCCCGGTTGTCGGTTGGTTCTTTCAAGGATCGACAAAAATAAAATCGAATAGTGAACTGATGATCTTTATCACACCCAAGATTCTGGGACCCACGTGACCTGGTTTCGAATTTCCTTTCTTCTCTCGCTCACTGTTTTTTTAGTTTTTTCCCAAAAGTCCGTTTTGGCGTACGAAGACCCCACTCGGCGAGGTTTAACAGCCCTAATAGGGCAGGACCCTCTTCTTAAGGATTACGCGCTCTATTTTTTAGGAGAGGTGGCACTCTCCAAAAAAGAATGTCAGTTGGCGGCTCGGTCTTTTGAAAAGATTGTGGATGAAAATCAAGAGAGCCTCTGGTGGGTTCCTTCCCTTCGTAAGATGGCTGAATCCCTTGAATGCCTCGGAAAATGGGAGAGGGGAGCAAGCTTTTGGAGACAGTATCAGTCAAAAATTGATTCTTCGGATGAGAAGGGGCGGGCCGCTTGGCACATGGCGCTGAGTTCCTACAAACAGGAAGAGACTGATGTTGCCTCAGATCTCCTCAGCCATTTTTGGCTCGAGTTCCCAGAGAGCCCTTGGGCGGATGAATCTTTAGCTCTTTTAAAAAAGATGGGGCGTGATTCTTTTTCCACTGATGAGCTTTTTGAAAGGGGAAAGAGGCTCTGCAAAAACGGAGAGTTTGAAAAAGCAAGGCTGGTCTTTAGTCAATTGAATCACCCCGAGGCTTCCTTTTGGGAGGCTGAATCGCTCTTCAGGCTTCGTCGGTATCAGGAGGCGTTTAAAAAATACGAGATGCTCTATGCCGAAGAACGAGAAGGGGCCAAGAAAAAACAGTTCTTGGGCCGCATGGCAACTGCGGCAGCCCGGTTAGACCAATCCGAGAAGGCGTTACAACTGCAACAGAAGATTTTGAAGATTTTCCCCCACTCCGAAGAAGCGGTGATGGCACGAAGAAAAATTGCCTTTCTCTATCTTGACGCTGGTCTTTTAGATCAGGCGGTTCCTTATCTGAAGCAATTGATAAGGAGGGGAGACCACAAAACAAAGCTGTGGGCGGAGGAGAAGTTGGCTTGGTCTTACTACCGTCTGGGCCGGTGGGAGTCTTCGCTTCGTGTCTGGAAAAAAATAGAAAAGGGACCAAAACAGGAGGAGGCCCTTTATTGGCAAGGTCGGATTTTTGAAAAGAAGGGAGAACTAAAAAAAAGTCAGTCCTTTTTTCAAAAATTGATCCAGTCTGAGGGCTGGAGGTATTACAAATTTCTAGCGGCCCATCGTCTTTATCCAGAGGAAGAAAAATACCTGAAGGCGATTGACCCTGGTTGGGAAAACGGCCCATTTTTCTCCTTTCCTAATCCGGAAGAGGTGAAGGGAATGACGGAGGGATGTCTTCCTTTGGCTAAAGCATTTCGTCTTCAATCACTCGGTCTCAAGAAATTTGTTGGCCCGGAGTTGGCTCGAGTGACTCAGGTTTGCGAAACAGGGAGAATGTCACTTAAAGCGCTCGCTACGCTCGCTAAAATTTCGGGGTCATTGGGATATTACACCCTTCCGATCACCATCGCTCAAAATTGGGATCCCTTCAAAGAGGGGGGAGAAGTTCTTCAGTGGGCTTATCCCGAGGCCTATGCTGAAGTTGTTCGAAAAGAGGCTCATCCCCGCAAAGTAGACCCATTTTTAGTCTATAGCATGATGCGACAGGAGAGTCGTTTCCAACCGGAGGTCATCTCGCCAGTCGGGGCTAGAGGACTATTGCAGCTGATGCCATCAACGGCGATGAGACTAGCTCGAAAGGCTGGTTGGCCCAACTTCAGCCCGGAACTGCTCGAGGAACCGGAGCCAAATATTAAACTTTCTTTGGTGTACCTTGAGGGACTTTTGAAAGAATTCCAAGGGCAGGTTATTTCCGTGGTTGCCAGTTATAATGCCGGTGAAGAAGCGGTTCGCCGATGGCGTCGCCAGAAGAAAGGGATTGATGAAGAGGAGTTTGTTGAAGAGATCCCCTACGATGAGACAGAAGATTATGTCAAGAGGGTGATGACCAACTACGAAATCTATCGTCTTCTCTATACCAATAAGATTTAGTGACAGAGTCTCTGGTGTTCATTGAGGGCAAAGCGATCGGTCATCCCGGCGATATAGTCGCAGACGACCAGTTCAGGGCCTTCCTTTTTTATCTTCTCTTGAATCTCTGAAGGAAGCGCTTCTTTCTTTTTTAGATAATAGGCGAAGAGATCGGCAATCACTCTTTCCGCCTGCTCCGCCATTTTTTTCACATGGGGATGTTTGTACATATTGGCGTAGAGAAATCTTTTTAGCTGCTTATTCTTTAGGTCCATTTCTTTCGAGAAGGAGACAACTTTTTCTTTTGTCTTTCGAACCTCTTCCAATGTTCCTATTTTGAAAGAAGTGATATTCTTTTCGGTTTCAGTCACGAGGTCTGTGACATACGTATCAATAACGGCACGCACCGTTTGACGGATAGCAATTTTGCCGAGTCTCTCTTCTTTTTGGGTCTTTTCAAAATGCTCCTGCCACAATTCAACCTCGCGCAGTTGTTCCAAGGTAATCAGACCCGAACGAAGACCGTCATCGAGATCGTGGTTACAATAAGCGATCTCATCAGCGAGATTCACAATCTGGGCCTCCAAGGTAGGGTTCCCCTTTTTGTGGAGATTTTTCATATCCGGGCTATCGTATTCACTTCGGTGTTTGGCGAGCCCCTCCCGGACCTCAAAGGTTAGATTAAGACCGGGGAAATTGGCATAACGGTCTTCCAGGAAAGTAACAATCCGCAAACTTTGTCGATTATGTTCGTAACCCCCGCGATCTTTCATCAGACGATTCATCACCTCTTCACCGGAATGCCCAAAAGGGGTGTGGCCAAGATCGTGCGCCAGGATAATTGCCTCCGAAAGATCTTCATTCAGACGAACGGCCCGTGCGATTGTTCTAGCGATTTGTGCCCCTTCGAGGGAATGGGTGAGTCGTGTCCGGTAATGATCCCCTTCGTGGTAAACAAAGACTTGAGTTTTGTATTCCAATCTTCGAAAGGCATTGGAGTGAATAATCCGATCCCGATCACGCTGAAAAGCGGTTCGATAAGGATGTTCCTCTTCCTTAAAATCCCTCCCCTCTGAGTCGACACTCTTCATGGCATAAGGGGCCAAGTATTCCTGTTCTTTCGCTTCATATTCCTTGCGTGTCATCATAAAATCCCTAACTGTTTATGGAGTTGTGGAATCACGCGGGCTTGTGGGACAATCTTCTGAAAGTTATGTATTTGTTCAGAGGTCGGGATAGCCTTAAATCGACCGAAGGCAGAGGCCGGTTGAAGGATGCAGGCGACCTTTGGAAAATTTTTCAAGAGGCGGACCGACTCTTCAACTTCAGCCTCATCAGTTTCTGCCGTAATGACGATTTTGACGTAAACCTCTTTTTGAGAAGCGATCTTTAGAAATTGCTCGTGTTCTTTCCAATAGCCTCTCATCCCTGTTGATGAGGGGAGTTTAAAATCCATTGAAACAATATCGATCATTGGGATGATCTCGTCCAAGGCCTCCCAATGGACCCCTGCTGTCTCGAGAAGAATCTGGATTGGCCTCATCTTTTTCAGGGTGGGGAGCCAGACTTTTAAGAACGGGCTCTTTTGCAAAGGCTCACCACCGGTAATGGAGATTGTTGGGTCGGTGTATCGTTTGAGGATTTCATTCAAGCGGTCCACTGTTACCGGATTTGGTTCTCTTTCAAATTTTTTTGAAAAGGGAGGCCACTCAATCCTGAAATTTTTATTTTTGACGAAGGAAAGTGGCGTGTCACAAAATTTACAGGAGAGTTCACAGTCCTGGAACCGAACAAAGGTCATCGGTTCCCCAACGTGAGGGCCTTCCCCTTGTAGCGAAGAGAAGATTTCAATCAGGGGGGCTGTGACCATCTTAAGAAACCCCTCTTACCTTGGAACGGGCGTCATGGGCCGTTTTAATCTCATGGCGGAACGTTTCAAGAATTGCTTTGGCGAACGGGATTGGCTCAATCTTGTAATCGTTTAACCCCTTTGTTTTTACGGGGGTGTTCAGGCTGGAGATATTGAGTCCATAATGGATCAGCGTTGAAATAGGAGAGGCGGTGGCGATGGAGACGGAGAGCTTTGCCTCGCCGTCGTAGAGGTCATTACCGGCACGGATAATTGTCGGTGATTTTGAACGAAAGGCAATCTCTTGTTGGACGAGGGAAACCAGAAGCCGCTGCCAGAGAATCGTTTGTGCGAGGTCAGTCCCGAAAAATTCAATGATGAAATGCAACATCGAGTCACTGGCGATCTTCTTTCCCTCGTTTCGGTCGATCAAGTCGACCATATGTTCTATTTTAACATCACATGGACCTATGAAGGCGACGGTAGCATTCCCCTGCAGACCCCACTGATTAAAGATCCAGTGAGAGATCAGTTGCGAACCATCATAGGCAATTTCTTGTTCCAGAAATTTAATCTGCATAGAGACCCTTGACCTTTTCCCAGACGCCAGCGGTTTTGTAAGCCCTCATCGAACGAAGACACGACTCACAACGACCACACCATTTCTCTCCCCCTTCGTAGCAACTCCAAAGGTTGGAGAAGTCGAGCCCCAGTTCGATCCCTTTCTGAACAATTTCACTCTTCATCAAGTCTTGAGTTTGACTGCAGACCTGTACTTTCTTGCGGGTTGAAAAAGAAAAAAACCGGTTTGCCGTTTCGACGAACGGGGAACTGTTATCAGAAAAAGTTTTCGCCTCTTCCGCGTTAAAGCCGGTAACGATCCAATCAAAGCCCAAGGCCTCGGCATAAACGGCAGCGATATTCAAAAAAAGACCATTCCGGTTTGGGACCCAGACCGCCCGAGCCGATTCATCAGTGGCCGTTGGATCATCCAGCTGAGAGGCCTTGAGTTGTGGCAGATCTTTCTTTGTTTCCACAAGGGCAGTTGTTGTCAACTCTTTCAACCATGGCAGCGTGAGGGTCTTGTGTTCAACCCCCAACCTTTTAGCGATCTTTGCCGAGGCCTCTTTTTCTCGAGTGGCAGCCCGTTGACCATAATCAAAGGTCAGGGCCAAACGGCACGGGAACTCCTTTGCCGTGAGCAGCGCTGAAACAGCAGAATCGAGGCCTCCAGAGAGGAGGACAATTGAACCCTTAGACATGCGCCCCTCCTATCAGGAGGGGGAACGAAGATCAAGGGGTGCTTCACCCGAGGGGACTAAGCGGCCTTCCCTTTGAGATGACTCACTCTCTTTTCCAGGGCACTGATCTTTCTGGAAAGACGGACCACCTCACTCTGACTGGGGATGCTGAGGATCGAGAGCACTTGTCTCTTTGTCTGTTCGGCGGTCACCTTGGCACGTTCGTAGAGGTCGCTTTCCTGCACCTTTTCAACGAACCCTTCCAGGTTCTTCTTTGCTTCATGAACGATCTTATCCCCTTTTTGTTGCGCGAGAGGGATCAGGTCCAGATCACGGACCTTTTCGACCAGCTCTTCGCCGAGGTTTGTGAGAAAGCCAGCGACTGACTCCAGACGATCAATTTTTTTCTTGAGACTCATGGGACACCTTCCTTTCTATACAGAATATCTAACACGGCGCGTTAGAATGGTCAATAAAAAGTTACGCGACGCGTTAACAAATTAATAAGTATATGTTTTTATTGTAAAATACTAGGAGATGCCCTTGATCCTAAGTTGGATGGACCGTTCCCCGTTCCACTCATTCCACTCCGGGCTAAAGGCGAGGTCGACTGTTTTTTGGGGGGGAACTTTCTCACCGTGGCGGAACAAAATCGCATCCAATAGGATGCCTTGGTGGGTGAGAGACATTTTGAGATGATTCTTCCCGACAATCCGGGCGGAACGGATCACCACCGCCGTGGTGCGAAAGGTCGGTTCCGGATTCCCCATCCCAAACGGCTCCATCGCCTCGAGCTCCTTCAAAAATTCCGGGGTGATATCAGAAAAGGGGAGGTTGAGATCG
>JAUSKE010000184.1 GCA_030649435.1 Deltaproteobacteria bacterium | reverse complement strand
AAAAGGTCGGGCTGCGGATGACGCTCAACAAGCATAACATCAACGATCTTGTCCCTCTGCTCGATCTGATTGAAAGAGAGGGGATCGACAGAGCCTGTTTTTATCACCTCGTTCCTTCCGGACGGGGAAAAATAATCACGTCAGAAATCCCGACTGCGGAGGAAACAGAAAAAGCGATCGATCTGATCTGCCGTCGGACAAAAGAGTGGCACGAACGGGGGATTGATAAGGAGATCTTGACGGTCGATAACCATGTCGACGGTGTTTTTATTTATCGCAAACTTTTGGAGGAAGGTTCCCCGCGCGCTGAAGAAGTTTACAATCTTCTCAAGGTGAATGGGGGGGCGGCAAAAAGTTCCGGTGTCGGGATCGGCTGTATCGATTTTGTTGGTGATGTTCACCCGGACCAGTTTTGGATGCATTACAGCTTGGGAAATGTCCGTGATCGCCCCTTTAGTGAAATATGGAGGAAGGGGGATGATCCCCTCCTTTTTGATTTACGCCGACGGAAGGAATTATTGAATGGAAAATGTGCCACCTGTCCCTACCTTGATCTCTGTGGAGGGGCCCTTCGGGTCCGGGCTGAAACACTCACCGGGGACCGTTGGGCCCCTGACCCGGCCTGTTACGTGCCTGTTGACTTTTAATTCCGATTCGGCCACACTGCGGCCGTTATTCACAATAGCCCGCCTTCAGAGTCCGAGAGCAAGGTGCTCAAGAGTCTCTTCAGCGGCACCCAGATAAGGAGCTATGACCATGGGAAAGAAATTGTACGTAGGGAATCTCCCCTTTACTGCGACGGATGACTCGCTCCAGCAGCTTTTCGCACCGGTAGGGGCCGTTGAAACGGCTCAGGTGATTATGGATCGGTTCTCCGGTCGGAGCAAGGGGTTCGGTTTCGTCGAAATGGGCTCGGAAGAAGCGGCGGCCGCAGCGATCAGCCAGTTGAATGGCAAGGACTACGAAGGTCGTGCCTTGACTGTCTCTGAAGCAAGACCTCAGGCTCCTCGCGAAGGAGGAGGCGGTGGTGGTGGTTTTGGTGGAGGTCGCGGTGGACGTAGCGGCGGTGGTGGAGGTGGTGGCCGCGGTGGTTACGGCGGTGGTGGAGGCGGCGGTGGTGGGGGTGGTGGCCGTCGTAGTTGGTAATTTTTAGATTCGCTAAAAATGAATAAAGAAAAGAACCGGTCCCGCCTTGGGGCCGGTTTTCTTTTTGGAAGATCCTTTAGAGGAGTGTCCCCTTCAAAATCAGGGTAGCGACGTTGAAATAGATGATCAGTCCCGAGACGTCGACGAGGGTCGCGACGAATGGGGCCGAGGCGCTGGCCGGGTCGAGGTTCAAGCGGCGTAGGACGAAGGGGAGCATCGAACCGATCAAGGTCCCCCAAAGAACGACACCGACGAGAGAACCGGCGATGGTCAATGCAAGCAGAAAATAGTGTGGGCCGTAGATCGCTGACCTCGTCGGCCAGAGGACGATCCGGAGTAGACCGACCGTCCCCAGAATCCCTCCCATGATCAGTCCTGCCGTTAGTTCGCGGAAAAAGACCCGCCACCAGTCCCGGAGACGAAGCTCTCCCAAGGAGAGCGCTCGAATGACCAGCGTCGAGGCCTGAGAACCGGAATTACCACCGCTACTGATGATGAGCGGGATAAAGAGGGCCAACACCACGGCGCTGGCGATTTTTGCCTCGTAATGGGCCAGCGTGTTGGAGGTCAACATTTCACTCAGGAAGAGGGCGGTCAACCAACCGGCCCGTTTTTGAATCATCTTGAAAATACCAATATGAAGATAGGGGGCGTCCAACGCCTCGGAACCACCGATCTTCTGGATATCTTCAGTCGCCTCTTCCCGCACGACATGGACGATATCGTCCAACGTGACGATCCCCTTCATGTGCCCTTCTTCGTCGACAACCGGGATTGCCATTAACCCTTGTCTTGTGAAGAGTCGGGAGAGCGCCTCCTGGTCCAGATTTTCTGTTGCCGTGATCAGATTGGTTTTCATGATCTCCTGCACCGTTTTGTCGGTGGGTGCGGAGAGGAGTTCGCGAAAGGAGATGACCCCCAGGAGGTGCTGTTCGGCGTCCAGCACGTAGACGTAGTACATCCCTTTCACACTTCCCTGTGTCTGTCGTCGGAGGTAACGGATTGCTTCGTCGACGCTGACGTCGGGACGAAGGCGCAAGAACTGCGGGTTCATCAATCCCCCCGCCTGATCCTCGGCATAAGCCAAGAGGGCAACGACCTCCTTGCGGGAGAGATCGTCCAAGAGGTCGATCAGTTTTTGTCGTTCTTCGGTCGGGACTTGTTGGATGACGTCGGCAGCGTCATCAGGCGCCAAGAGCCGGATCCAGGCCCGCCGCTCCGCCTCCGGGAGGCATTGAATGATCTTTGCCTGATCCGGGGCCTCGAGGCTGAGGAAAAATTCTTCTGCCTCCAGACGATCGATATCCTTGAATCCTTCGAGACATTCGGAGAGGGAGAGGAAGGACCAGATCTCGCGAAGGTCATCGATCGAGAGTTTTTCCTTAAAATAACTTTTGCGGCGTGGTGACATGAGCGTGCTGTTGAGAGCTCTTTTTTTGGATATTACCTTTTTTGACTGAAAAAGTTCAAAGGATTTCTTTTTAAATCTGCGGAGAGGGAGGGATTCGAACCCTCGATACCCTTGCGGGCATACTAGTTTTCGAGACTAGCGCCTTCAACCACTCGGCCACCTCTCCTGAGTATGATCACGGACCAGCTAACTTTTGCGGAGGGGGTGAGATTCGAACTCACGATACCCGTGAGGGTATGCCAGTTTTCAAGACTGGTGCCTTCAACCGCTCGGCCACCCCTCCCACGACACCAGCTTGTTGTATGTGAGCGGCGTCAATTTTTCAATTGAAAACGGGGACGAAGGCCGATAGAGCATCCCCCATGGTTTTTGAATCGGTCAACCCGGCCACCGGTGAACGTCTGAAGAGTTATCCGGAACTCTCGACTGCCGAGGCTCTTCGTCAGGTTGAAGCGCTCCATCAGAATTACCGACAGTCGCGTGAGCGATCCCGAACGGAGAGGATACCCAAACTTAAAAAACTAGCCCACCTCCTTCAGGAGGGAAAGAGCCGTTATGCCTCCCTCATCACCCAAGAGATGGGAAAACCGATCGCACAGGCGGAGGCGGAGATTGAAAAATGTGCCTGGGCCACCGATTTTTACGCCGACAAGGGGATCGATTTTTTAAAAGAGACTCCGGTCAAGACCGATGCCTCCAAGAGCCTCATCCGCTACGACCCGTTGGGGATCATCCTCGCGATCATGCCGTGGAACTTCCCCTTCTGGCAGGTCTTTCGGTGTGCGGTGCCGGCGATCCTGGCTGGCAACGCCGTCCTGCTGAAACATGCCCCGAACGTTCCGGCCTGTGCCCTCGCCATCGAAGAGCTGTTTCAAGAAGCAGGACTGGGAGGACTGTTCCAGTCCCTTTTTATTGATCTCGAAACGACTGCCCGGCTGATTGAATCCCCTGTTGTTCGTGGGATCTCTCTGACCGGGAGCGACCGGGCCGGGAGTGCGGTTGCCTCTCTCGCCGGAAAACATCTCAAGAAGGTGATTTTGGAGCTGGGGGGCTCGGACCCTTTTATCGTATTGGATGACGCCAATCTGGAGCTGGCGGTACCGGCCGCTATCCAGGCGCGGATTCAAAATTCGGGACAAAGCTGCATTGCTGCCAAACGGTTTCTTGTCGCGGAAAAAATCGCCGACCGTTTTGAAGAAGCGGTCATCGCTTCGGTCCGACGACAAAGGGTGGGCGACCCGTTAGATCGATCGGTCACGATCGGTCCGATCGCCCGTGAGGATCTGCTCGTCAAGCTGATGAAACAGGTGGATGAATCGAGGGCGTGCGGGGCAAAACTGGCGGCAGGGGGGGAACGTCTTCAGGCGAAGGGTTTTTTCTACCTCCCGACGGTCTTACTCCAGGCGCGACCTGGGATGACCGTTTTTGACGAAGAGACCTTCGGGCCGGTTGTGGTGATCACACGGGTCCAAGATGATGAAGAGGCGATTCGGCTCGCCAACCAGACCGCCTATGGCCTTGGCGCCAGTCTCTGGACCAACGACCTAAAGAGAGCCGAACCGCTGATTTCTAAGATTGAAGCTGGTTCCGTTTTTGTGAATGGTGCCGTCCACTCCGACCCACGCCTGCCGTTTGGTGGTATCAAACGATCGGGCATTGGTCGTGAACTGGGACGCGAAGGGATTTTAGAGTTTACAAACATCAAGACAGTGTGGATAAGGTAGCTAATATCTTCTCTTCATTATTTATAGGCGCAAGGCGCCGTTGAGGGGGAGGCTCCATCGGGCTTGGCCCGTGGAGGGGGCGACGCGAGCCCCTGTTAAGGAGAGGTGGGTGAGCGGCTGAAACCAGCGGTTTGCTAAACCGCCGTGCGCTCAAAAGGTGCACCGAGGGTTCGAATCCCTCCCTCTCCGCAAAAGTCGGTGCGCTCCTTCTGGAGCGAACCGACTTTTTTTGTTAAAAGAGGCCCTGCATAAGGAGTAACTATGGTGATACCATAAGGAGTGGGTTGACAATGAGTTGACAATTGAATATAGATTGGTTGTCAATTACTTGACAATTTATGTTAACAAGTGATCAAATACTAAAAATAGCCAAGAAAAATGGCACGTTGTACTCCAAGGATTTAGTATGGCTTTTTAAGGTTTCTCGGCAGTATGCAAATCTTTTGATTTCTGCGCTCGTGGAGGAGCACAAGCTTATCAAGCTTGGCTCTACAAGGAAGGCATTTTATGTGCTTCCTGAATATGCGCGGGCCCACCAAGAAATATTTCCACTTCGGTATACAAAAGCATTTAAGAATGAAGGACTTGAAGAGCACAGGGTGCTCGATCAAATAGAAGAGACTTTCCCGACATTAAGAAATCTTCCTGAAAATGTACGAAGTCTCCTTACCTATGCTTTTTCGGAGATGCTTAACAACGCCATTGAGCATTCGAAGTCGGTTCGTATTGGTGTGGAAACATCGGTTCTAAAAAAAACGATTTCTTTCATTATTCAAGACTCAGGTATTGGCGTCTTTCGTAATGTTATGAAGCAACGGGGGCTCAAGTCAGAGCTCGAAGCTATTCAGGATATTTTAAAAGGTAAAACAACAACTATGCCAAAGTCTCATTCAGGTGAAGGAATATTTTTTACCTCGAAAGCAGGCGACATTTTTATTCTTGATAGTTTCGGGTATCAACTCATTGTGAACAATGAGTTGCCGGACGTTTTTGTAAAAACGGTAAAGAAAATAAAGAGAGGTACACGTGTCATGTTTAAGATATCGACAACATCAGACCGACACTTAAATGAAGTATTTAAGAAGTACACTTATTTGGCCGGTGGAAATAATTACGGTTTTGATAAAACAGAGATACGAGTGAAACTCTATGTTATTGGTGGTGTGCATATTTCTCGTTCGCAGGCGCGCAGAGTCCTTGCGGGTCTTGAGAAATTTAAGATAATTGTTTTTGATTTTGATAAAGTCCCTACGGTAGGACAGGCATTTGCCGATGAAGTCTTTCGAGTATTTCATCAGAAACATCCTCAAATTAAACTTGAGGCAGAAAATATGGCTGAGGGGGTGAAGTTTATGGTGGAACGATCACAGAACGAAGCTAAAGCGTCAAAATAATACGAACGAATTAGAAACAGGAACGGTCCCTTGTAGGACAAACCAGCTTTTTTGTTGAGAGGTGGGTGAGCACCACGGTTTTTCAAAAGGGGTGTGCAAATAATCCCTCCTCCTCCGCAAGAATTATTGTTTCTTCATCTTCCGGGTATAATCGATCAGCTGCATCGAGGGGGCTGTTGGAAAGACAATGCCGCTTTCATTAAGGTTGTGTCGCTGGCCAATGTATTCCTGAATTCCTTCCCAATCCTTGATCCCGCTGCCGATCGCGGACATAAGGTAATAGAGGGTCAGGTTGTTGTCTGACCCATGCCCGGTGTCTTCATCACTGATAAAATAATTCCCACCGTAATTTTCCGAGAGTTCCGGTACGGAACGAAAACTCCCGCAGGAGCCAAGATAGAGAAGTTTTTGCTGATCGGAACACCCCTCACAAGTCAGGCCAAAGGTCTCTTCCAGGTGGAAGGAATGCCCTCGATGCCCGATGATATCGGTACGAGGGTCCTTCATCTCTTTTTCCATATTGGCCTCTTCCAGGGTCGCGATCACCTCAAGCCGTCTGCCGTTCGCGAGGGTTTGGGTCATCGTCACACTCTTTGACCCCTGTTTGGTTACCTGAAAGCCAAGGTCTCGATACATTTCTTGGATCAGCCGAAAATGTTCCGGCTCATCGGGGTAGAAGAAAAGTTTTGCCCGGACCACCCCATCTTGAAGCCAACCGGTGGGGACGGTCGGTGGAAGGATCGTGGGGAGGGAGTCGGTTATTTCTGGAACACGAGGGTCGGTAAAAAAACGTTCGAACTTTTTGATCACAAATCCGTAGGCGGCCTTCTTTTCAATCGCGACACTGCGTAAAAAACCACTGATCATCGCTTCTTCAATCTGCCTTCGGAGGTCAACTGCGGCACTGTTTTGAAGAATACTCCCCAAGCTGTCGGTCAAGAACGCCAGATTTTTGACCAATTGATCTTTGTCTTCCGCTTGAATTAAGTGGATGAGGGACGAGGTAAAAAAAGCCGGCTCACGTTGAAAGAGTTCCCAAAACTTTTTGAAGCTGGCCAATGTCAGGATGAAATCTCCCAAGACGTCTCCCTTAGGATCAACTGTTCGCAGGGTTTCAGCCAGTTTTGGATCAGAGGCAAACCGTGGGTAAAAGGCCTGGAGAAAGGTTGTGGTGTAAAGATCCGGACCTGCCAGAGACGCAATCCTGTAGCAGGCCTTGGGTGTTAGCCCCGCTACCAGTCGTTGACGGATCAGGTCATCCCAATTCCCCTGACGATGATCTTCGTCATGGAGGTGGTTGATCAATACGGCGGCCCGCCGGGCAAATCCGATCTCTTCCTCACGGGGATGGTCCGAGGCAAAATAGGAATTAAAGACACGGGCCATTTCGTCGGCGAGCGTCTGCCGGTCATGGATCTGGGAGAAATCAAAAGTGACCCCGTCGTAGGTGATAATATCCTGCAGGGCTTGGAAGTCGATGGGTGGCAAAAACCGAAGCGTCAGTTCGAATCCCTTTTGAAAGTTTTTTCCGCCGTTCGGGGGAGAGACCCTCGCTCCAGCGATCAAGAGAAGTTGTGTTTCAGGGTACGATTTCCCCACCTGCTTGGTTAATCGTATCAGAAACGAAGTGAGTTCCCCCGTGTCAGCAATCTGGCGTTGAACTGTCTCTGCGGTCTCTGCAAGCCAGGTATAGGAAAAGATCATGAAGGCCTTCGATTCAGTAGCGACTGCTGAGACAATCTCGATAATCTGATCCGGTGTCAGCCCTAACTTGCGAAGTTTGGCGGCAGCACTGGCCATATTCTGAATAAATTCTCCTGGGGAACGATGAGACTCTCGAGAGAGTCGACCCGGGACTTGGGCAATCTGATCATCCGAAAAACCAGCCTTGACGAGATTGGGGACTGCCTTATAGAGACCGGACACTCTGGGTGCAGAACTCTCAGTCTCGCTGGACATGGATCCTTTGACCATCCGTTTGAGGATCTCGGCCGCTTTTTCGGGAGATCGACCACTCGCGCGAAGTGCCTCCGCCGCCGAATCAAAGGGGGTCTTACTTCTATTCTTAACCGGTACATCCGCTTCATGGGGCGCGGGAGGATCTTGCCTCGGTAGGTACGACTGTTTGAGCCTGGCAATGATGTCGCTTTCGAACAATGGGCTGGGGCGCCCTTGATTTTGTGACTGCAGGTATTCGGCAAGTTCAATGAAACCATCTCGATCTTTGTCGAACCGGTCAAAACCGACGTGCGAGGAGGGATCTCCCTCCGGGGTGTACTCCTCAAGGGAGATCCGTGCGTCTTGATCGGTATCGAGCCTTCGGAACGCCTCCAGATAGAGTTGGCCCAACTCGTCCCCGACTGGTTTTGGAGTCTCTGCCATGATCCCCTATTATCGGCTAAGGAGCGGCCCCGAGTTTCTCTTGGAGACAATAAAAAAATACAATGATTTTAGCTACTTACGAAACGTGGCGGAGAGGGTGTTTTTCACGACCGATTCCCCTTGAAATTTTGCTTAGCGCTAAGTATAATAATTCCCATGAACAGACGAGCCCTGGCCAGGGTATTAGGCCGACGTGGAGGGCAAGCACGGGCCAAGCGCCTCTCTGCAGATGTCAGAAAGAAAATCGCCTCGATGGGCGGGCATGCACGGGCTCAATCTCTGAAGGCATCTCGTTACGTCGCTGACAACTTCCGTTATCTCAAGGCGATGAGGGAACTTTCGGGGTCTAAGAAACGAGGCCCTCATGCCTGAACCTTCCGATTACCTTGAAGAGGTTGGCCTACTGATTGAGAGCCTGGAAAGTATTGGATTCAAACCGATCCTTGTTGGCGGGATGGCGCTTGTGATGCTTGGATCGAGGCGTGTGACGCGTGATTTTGATTTTCTTGTTTCAGAGCCTGAGGAGAGACTCGATCAAGTGATCAGCGCCTTTTACGAAAGAGGTTTGGAGCTTGCTTCACGCCTCAACAAAAATGGAGAAGTGACGGCGACAATTGATAATCCCAAAGTTGCGGCAATCCGGCTTCGCCTCGATAAACCCTCCAGTGCCTACTTTTACCATCCAAAGACCGGCTTGCGTGTTGATCTCCTCTTCGATTTTCCGCTTGTGGCGACGGAACTTGCCACTCGCGCAAGAAAAATGAAGGTTCGATCTTATTCTTTCCGGGTTGCTTCGGAGGACGACCTCATTCGGTTGAAAGAGATAGCCAAGTCGGAACGTAGCTCTCCTGGGGATGCTGAAGACCTTGCCTTTTTGAAGGCGCGTCGAAAGGGCTCTAAATAAACTACTGTGCAGGGGGATTTTTCTACTTCCGAAACGTGGCGGAGAGGGTATTTTTACGGAGGCGGATTGTCTTCGGGGTGACTTCGACCTGTTCGTCATCCCGGATGAATTCAATTGCCCGTTCGAGAGTCATTGGCAGGACCGGAGAGAGTGAAATGTTTTCGTCTTTTCCGGCGGCCCGCATGTTGGAGAGTTTCTTTTCCTTGCAAGGATTCACGTTCAAGTCCTGTTCCCGATTATTTTCGCCAACGATCATCCCTTCGTAGGTCGGCACCCCCGCCTCGATAAAGAGGACGCCGCGTGGCTCCAAGTGAAAGAGGCCATAGGCGACGCTATCCCCCTGACGATCAGAAACGAGCGAACCGGTCACACGGCTTTTGATGTCTCCGCGATACGGTTCGTACCCTTGAAGGTAGGAGTTCATCAGTCCTGTTCCTTTGGTGTCGGTCAAAAATTCATTCCGGTAGCCGATCAGCCCGCGTGACGGAACCGAAAATTCAAGACGGACCCGGCCGGTGCCATGGTTGACCATGTTGATCATCCGCCCTTGCCGTCGGGAGAGTTTCTCGGTAACGACACCGGTAAAATCATCCTGGATATCGACAAAGAGATGCTCAATCGGTTCGAGTTGAACGCCATTTTTTTCTTTGAAGATGACCTGCGGGCGTCCGACGGAGAGTTCAAACCCCTCGCGTCGCATCGTTTCGATCAGGATCGCCATCTGGAATTCGCCACGCCCCTTAACCATGAAGCTGTCGGCATTCTCTCCCGACTCGACACGGAGGGCGACGTTGTGCAAGGTCTCTTTTTCGAGACGTTCAAGAATTTTTCGGGATTGAACAAATTTTCCCTCACGCCCGGCGAAGGGGGAGGTGTTGATCATGAACTTCATAAAGACAGTCGGTTCGTCGACGGTGATTCTCTTTAACGCCTTGGGGGCCTCAAGGGTGCTGATCGTGTCGCCGATCTCAACATTTTCGATGCCGGAGAGGATGATAATATCACCGGGCTCTGCTGTCTCGACTTCCTGGAGATGGATCCCTTCGTAGACCTGCAGGCTTGAAATCTTAAGAGGCCTCGGCTCTCCCTCTTTGCCGAGGCAGGCCAAGTTGTCATTTTTTTTCGCACTGCCGTGAAAAACCCGGCCGATGGCGAGACGCCCCATGTAATCGGAATAGGAGAGATTGGTGACGAGCATCTGAAAAGGTTCGCGCGGGTCGTAAGTGGGGGGGGTGATTTCACTCAAGATGGCATCAAAAAGAGGGGAGAGATCCTTGCCCGGCTCTTCGAGGGTTTTCTGTGCGATCCCCTCACGCCCGATGGCGTAGAGGACCGGAAACTCGATTTGGGTATCATCGGCATCCAGATCGATGAAGAGGTTGTAGATTTCGTCCAACACTTCTTGGGGACGCGCATCTTTTCGATCGATCTTGTTAATCAGGACAATGATCTTGAGGTGGGCCTCTAAAGTTTTTTTCAAGACAAAACGGGTTTGGGGAAGTGGCCCTTCGGAGGCGTCGACCAACAGGATCGCACCGTCGACCATCTTGAGCCCTCTTTCGACCTCACCACCGAAATCGGCGTGGCCCGGGGTGTCGATGATGTTGATCTTGACCCCTTTCCAAAAGATAGAACAGTTTTTTGAGGCGATGGTGATCCCGCGCTCCCGTTCGAGATCCATGCTGTCCATGACCCGTTCATTGACCGCCTGATTCTCCCGAAAGGTACCACTCTGCCGGAGCATAAAATCAACAAGCGTCGTCTTGCCATGATCGACATGGGCGATGATCGCGATGTTTCGCAGGCTGGGGGACTGTTCTTTCATTCGTTTGCCTCAATTATAAAGGAGGGGGACACTCACCCAAAAGGAAACAAAAGGCAAGGGGTGATTCAGCCTTTGCGGGCTGACTTCTTCTCACGACCAAAACTGTGGACATTCTGATCGGCGTAAGCGATCTGGGCGGCGATCAGGACGACGAGCCAGGTGTAGTAGATCCAGACGAGAAAGATCGGGACCATCCCCAACGATCCGTAGACCTTGTAGTTACTCACCACCTGTGTGGCGTAGAGGGTGTAGCCGTACTTGGCGATTTCCCAAAGACTCCCGCCGATAACACCCCCCAAGATGGCCGAACGAAACCGAACCTTCGTGTTTGGCATGATCAGGTAGAGGGCGGTGAAGAGACAGTAGGTGGTGAGCCAGGGGATCTTGGAGATGAGAAACTTTTGGGCACCGGAGAGGGCGAGGATGTCATTGATTAGTTTGTTATTCTGCAACGCCCCAGTTACGGAAAGCGAAATTCCCAGAAGGACCGGACCGATCGTGATGATGGTCCAGTAGGAGGTGAATCGTCGGATAAAAGTACGGCTCTTTGGCACTCCCCAGATATTGTTCAGGACCTGCTCGATGGTGGTGAGAACAGAGATGGTGGAGAGGATCAGGAGGAGAAAACCGATCAGCCCGACGGCGCCAGCCTGAAAATTTTCGATAAATTGATCGAGGTAGGTGACAGCGGTGTCCCCCGTGCCAGCG
>JAUSKE010000183.1 GCA_030649435.1 Deltaproteobacteria bacterium | reverse complement strand
TCGAGCAAAAAACAACCAGCCGGAACCCCCGCTCCACCGTCGGCACTGTTACCGAAATCTACGACTACCTCCGCCTCCTCTTTGCCCGGATCGGCATCCCGCACTGCTACCAATGCGGAAAAAAAATAACGGCGCAAACGGTCTCGCAGATGGTCGACCAAATTTTGAAACTGAAAGAAGGGACGAAGATCCATATCCTCTCCCCCGTCGTCCGGAACCGGAAAGGGGAATACACGAAAGAGCTGAAAGAATTTCGGGCCAAAGGGTTCGTCCGGGTGAAGGTCGATGGAGAAGTCCACGAACTGGATGAAGAGATCAAGATCGATAAAAAGAAAAAACATACCATCGAACTGATCATCGACCGACTGATCCTCAAGGATAAAATTGAACAGCGGTTGGCCGACTCGCTCGAAACGGCGCTCCGCTACGCCGAAGGGATCGCCAAGGTCGAGGTCTTGGGGGGAGAAACCTTTCTCTTCTCCGAAAAATTCGCCTGCATCGACTGCGGCATCAGTTACCCTGAAATCAACCCGCAGATGTTTTCGTTCAACTCGCCGATCGGTGCCTGTGTTGACTGTAACGGCCTCGGCACCAAGATGTATTTCGATGCCGATCTGATTGTGCCAAACAAGAACCTCTCCCTTCGTGAGGGGGCGGTCCGCCCCTGGTTCGGACGTTCCTCCGACTATTATTGGGGGATGATCGAATCGCTCGCGAAACAGTTTCACTTTGACCTCGGCACCCCTTTTAAGGATCTGGCAAAAAACGTTCAGGAGATGATCATCGGTGGCTCCGGCGAAGAAGAAGTGAAGTTTGCCTACCAGGTCGGCGAGAAAAAAGAGTTCTACTCCTCCCGCTTCGAAGGGGTGATCCCAAACCTCGCCCGTCGTTATAAGGATACCGATTCCGACTGGATCCGCGAGGACATCGAACGGTTCATGAACATCCGCCCCTGCCCTTCTTGCAAAGGGGCCCGATTGAAGAAGGAGAGCCTCGCCATCAAGATCGGTGATCGTTCGATCTGCGAAATCACCGAGATGTCGGTCAAGAAGTGTATCGTCTGGATGGGGGAACAGAAATTTTCCTCGAAAGAAACGGAGATCGGTGGTCGGATTTTGCGCGAGATCCGCGACCGCCTCCTCTTTATGGCAAACGTCGGCTTGGATTACCTGGCGCTCGATCGTTCCTCCGCGACACTGGCCGGTGGCGAGGGGCAACGGATCCGTCTCGCCACACAGATCGGCTCCTCTCTCGTCGGTGTTCTTTACATCTTGGATGAACCGTCGATCGGCCTCCACCAGCGGGATAACGACCGGCTTTTGGGAACACTCAAGAAACTCCGCGACATCGGCAACACCGTTCTCGTCGTGGAACATGATGAGAGCACCATCCTCGAATCAGATTACGTCATCGATATGGGGCCTGGGGCTGGGATTCATGGCGGCTCAGTCATTGCCGTCGGCATGCCTGAGGAGATTTTAAAGAACCCAAAATCGCTGACCGGCCTCTACCTCTCCGGAAAAAGAAAGATCGCGGTCCCCAAAACACGACGCACGCCGAACGGAAAGTTCCTCGTGATCAGGAACGCTCATGAAAATAATCTAAAAAATATCACCGTGAAAATCCCCCTGGGGCTTTTTATTGGCGTCACCGGCGTCTCCGGTTCCGGAAAGAGCACACTGATCAACGACACCCTCTACAAGGGCCTCGCCCAAAGGCTCTACGGTTCAAAGGAACCAGCCGGTCGGTGCGACGATATTTTGGGACTGGACCATATCGACAAGGTGATCAACATCGATCAGTCACCGATCGGCAGAACCCCACGATCCAACCCGGCAACCTACACCGGCCTCTTCACACCGATCCGCGACCTCTTTGCGGAATTAACGGAATCAAAGATGCGGGCCTACAAACCGGGACGATTTTCTTTTAATGTAAAAGGAGGTCGTTGCGAATCGTGCGAGGGGGATGGAATTTTACGGATCGAGATGCATTTCTTGCCGGACGTTTACGTCACCTGCGAGGTCTGCAAGGGAAAACGATTTAATAGGGAAACGCTGGAGATTCACTACAAGCAAAAGAACATTTCTGAAATCCTCTCCATGACCGCCGAAGAGGCGGTTGGTTTTTTTGAAAACATCCCGGCAATCAAACAGAAACTGAAGACGTTGATCGAGGTTGGGTTGGGGTACATTGAACTGGGGCAATCCGCCACAACCCTCTCCGGCGGTGAGGCCCAACGGATCAAACTGGCCAAAGAACTCTCGCGTCGCGCGACCGGACGAACCTTGTACATCTTGGACGAACCGACGACAGGGCTCCACTTCGCCGATATCCAAAAACTGCTTGAGGTGTTGAACACCTTCGTCGATGCCGGTAATACTGTTGTCGTCATCGAACATAACCTCGACGTGGTCAAATCAGCCGACCACTTAATAGACCTCGGCCCCGAAGGAGGGGATGGCGGCGGGGAGATCATCGCCGAAGGGAGTCCCGAACTGATCGCTAAAAACAAACGATCGTACACCGGGCAATATTTGAGGAAAATCCTGTGAAATATTTTCTTCTCCTGACGCTCTTCCTTTTTATTTCTTCAGCAGACGCAGCGCCCCAACGTTTTTTACGACAACAGATCATGATGGGGGATGTGCCAGTGACGATCAAGATCGTTGCCGAGAGCAGCCAGAAGGATCAAGTGTATCAAGCCATGGAAGAAGCTTTTGATGAAGAGCGGCGTCTTGAGAAACAGTTAAGCGAATTTCAACCGGAGAGCGAACTGAACCGGCTCCACCGTCAGGCCGGTAAGGGGGCAACGAGCGTCGGGGCGGACTTGATCCGTCTCCTCCTCCTCTCGCAGAAAGTTTCTGAGCTGACGCAAGGGGCGTTCGACATCACCTTCGCCTCCAAGGACCGTTCCACCAGCTACCGCGACATTGAAATTGATTCAGCAGAGAACAAGGTCACCCTCAAGAAAAAACGGACCTGGTTGGGCGTTTCGGGAATCGCCAAGGGGTACATCATTGACCGGATGATTGACGTTTTACACCGCCGGAATTTCCCCAATGCCCTCGTCAATGGCGGCGGTGATCTGAGGGCGACGGGCGTTGACCTGCAAGGGGCCTGGAAGATCGGCATTCAGGATCCGGGGGCCCCACGAGGAGAAAAAGTCTGCAACCTCCGTCTCTCGAACCTAGCGGTCTCGACTTCTGGCGCCTATGAACGAGGGCCTCATATCGTCAACCCAAAGACGAAGGAGCCGGTTCATTACTGGAGGAGTGTGAGCGTTTTTGCCGAAGAGGCTGGCTTCGCCGATGGACTCGCAACCGGCGGTTTTGTGATGGGTCCTGCAGCGATCACCACCCTCTCCCAGATTCAAGGGATTGGGGCAGTCTTAATTGATAGTCAGGGGAAGGTCACCACGCTTGGGGCCATTACTGCGGCCTGCTTTCAGTAATCGCCGATTTCTCTGGCCTGCCCCTCAACCCAATCTGGTATTTGTAAACGGCCTGGTTATGTTCCTCGAGCGTCCGTGAGAACTGATGGCTCCCATCCCCCCTCGCCACGAAATAGAGAAAATCGGTCTCTGCCGGAAAAAGAACGGCGCGGATCGAGGCGAGTCCCGGATTTGCAATGGGACCCGGTGGCAATCCTTTGTTAAGGTAGGTGTTGTAGGGGCTTGGGGTCTCGAGATCCCTCCGGGTCAAATTCCCGTTAAAATTGGGGATGCCATAGATCACCGTCGGGTCAGCCGCCAGCGGGATCCCCTTCTTCAGACGGTTTAGAAAAACGGAGGCAATGAGGGGGCGTTCCTCTTTTCGGCGCGCCTCTTTTTCGACAATGGAGGCGAGGGTAATGATCTGTTCTTGGGTGAGATCCGTTTTTTTCAACTGGGGTGCCATGTAGAGATTCTGCACCCCCTTAAAGGCGTAGACAAACTTGGCGATCAGCTCTTCTTCCGATCTAATATTCCGGTAGACCTTATAGGTGTTTGGGAAGAGATACCCCTCCAGGGAGGAAACGTTCAAACCAAATGACTGAATAAAGACAGCGTCGTGACACCGGGCCAAAAATTTTTCCTTGTCAATCAGTTGCATGCCGGCCAGGTAGTCGGCAACCTCTTTCAGATTCCAGCCTTCAGGGATTCGGACCTCATACACCTTGAAATCACCGGTCATGAGGAGTCGCACCACCTGATGCGGCGTAAGCCCCGGCCTGAAGTAATAATCTCCCGCCCGCGCCCGGGAGGCAGCCCCATCCAGGAACATGTACCACTTGAAAAGTTCGCCATTTTCCACCACATCATTCTTTTCAAGCTTCTGAATAATTTCAGAAAGACTCATCCCCCGTTCAAGAACCAGATTGACCCCTTTGGAATTCGTAGCCGGGGTCCGGCTGTAGATAAAAAAATTCAAGGCCACGAGAAAGCCGACGAAACTACCCGCCGCCGCCACTACCTTGACGAACCGAAGCACCCAACCTTGGTTCATGATGTTGGCCCCTTGTCTAAAGAGGCGGTAAACCAATCCATATACCCCTGCAGGATAAAACAGCGGCCATTTTATCGATCACTTTTCTTCTCTTGGCCCGGGAGAGGTCTGCCTCGAGTAGATTCCGTTCGGCGGCCATCGTGGAGAGCCGTTCA
>JAUSKE010000171.1 GCA_030649435.1 Deltaproteobacteria bacterium | reverse complement strand
CGAAAAGAGAGGATGACCTTCGAAAGCCCATTACCAGAGGATCTGGTTCAGGCCATCTCTATTCTAGAGAGAAAGGTAAAAAAATGATTTTCTCCACACTCTTGGGAAAGATAAAAGGGGTGACTCACGGATTCGGGACACGGTTTGATGCTGTTCCATTGAATGGTCATCTTTTGCAGCAGGTCCATGGCAAGAAGATCATTGTTATTAGAAGAGGGGAAGAATGTAGGGGCGTATTGCAATACGCCCCTACGAACGAACCCAAAGCTGATGCCTGGATCACCAATGCCTCTTCCATCGTCCTCGGGATCAAGACGGCTGATTGTGTGCCGATCTTAATGTATGACCCGATCCAAAAGGTGGTGGCCGCGGTCCATGCCGGTTGGAAGGGGACGTCGTTCAATATCTCCGGTGAGACTGTCAAGATGATGCGGGAAGAATTTTACTGCAAGCCTTCAGATATTATTGCAGCGATCGGGCCTGCCGTTGGTTTCTGCTGTTACGAAGTCGAGGATGATGTGGTTTCTCTCTTTAAGAAGAATTACGGACCGAACCCAGCCCTTGTTGTGAAAGGGGAGAAGAAGGGAAAGTATTTTCTCAATACCCAAGGGGTCAATCGCCGACAACTTCTTGAGGGTGGTCTTCTTCCAGAAAAGATTGAAACGATTTTTCTCTGTACCCACTGCCGAGCTGATCTCCTCCACTCCGTTCGCCGCGATGGAGACGAAGCAGGGCGGCAGGTGAGTTGGGTCAGCCTTATCCAGCAATAATTTTCTTCAACTCCCCTTTGGCATGGAGTTCGCGGACGATATCAGAGCCGCCAACGAATTCACCGTTGATGAAAATCTGTGGGACGGTCGGCCATTTGGAATATTCTTCCAGAGCTTCCCAAAGGTCTTCGTCGGCCAGGACGTCGACTGATTCAAAAGGAACGTTGTAGGATTTAAGGACCTCGACCGCGGCTGACGAAAAACCGCAACGGGGAGCCTCCTTATTTCCCTTCATGTAAATAATGACCTTGTTCTTCTTGACCTGCTCGTCGACTTTTTTGATCAGTTCGGGTGATGCCATTGTGAATCTCCTTTTAGGTTGCCTCTCCAGGTGCCAGTGTGTTGAGCGAGAGGGCATGAATACCGCCCCCTTGGGCCTCCATCGAGTCGTGTAAAATTTCATACATCATTCGGTGACGGGCCACTAAAGTTTTTCCTTCAAACTGGGCAGAAACCACAGTGACCTGAAAGTGGTCCCGCGTGCCGGTTAGGTCCTTCACATTGACTTTGGCCCCGGCCAATGCTGCTTCAACTTTTAGAACAATCTCTTGAGGGTTCATCATAAGAGGCCAACTTGTAATCAATTTAGTCCCGTTTAGCAAGGGCCCTCTAGCCCTGCCCACCAACGGTCAGTTCCGGAATCCGAAGGGTCGGTTGGGCATCGCCGACCGGGACCCCTTGGCCATCCTTGCCGCAGGTACCGATACCGAAGCCCAAATCCGAACCTAACTTGTCGATTGTCTCAAGAACCTTTGGGCCGTTGCCGGTCAACATTGCCCCTCGGACTGGGTCACCAATCTTTCCCTTATCAATGAGGTATCCCTCGCTCACCTCGAAGACGAAGTCACCGTTGACGGTATTCACCTGGCCGCCCCCCATCTTTCTGACAAAGAGCCCTTTGTCGGTTGTGCGCAAAATCGAATCGGGGTCATCCGTACCAGAACAGATGATCGTGTTCGTCATCCGACAGATCGGTTTGAAGCGATAATTTTCGCGGCGACCGTTGCCGGTGGAAGAAACGCCATCCTTCATCGCCATCACCCGGTCGTACATAAAGTTGACGAGGATCCCTTTATCCACCAACACGGTTCTTTCAGAAGGAGTTCCCTCATCGTCGAAGAGAAACGATCCTCGTTTGGTGGCGATCGTGGCGTCGTCAATAATTGTTAAGTGGGGACCGGCGATCCGTGTCCCTTTTTTGCCGTGGTAGACGGAGAGATTTTCGCTGGCGAGGTCCGCTTCCAGCCCGTGACCGATCGCCTCATGAACCATCGTGCCTCCTGCCTCGGAGGAAAGGACGATCGGCATCCGGCCAGCTGGTGCTGGTCGTGCCTTAAGGGAGAGGAGTGCCTGCTCAATTGCTTTTTTAGCGACCGTTTCGACTGTTTCCATTTCCAAAAGTTCGAGCCCCAAGTAACCACCAACTGGGTGGTAACCGGTCTGGATCAGTCCATTCTCTGAAGCGGTGATATGGACAAAGAAAAGGGTATAGACCCGCTCTTCGTTAGTTTCTTCACCGCGAGAATTGGCGATCTCTATTTTTTTTCGGGTATCGCCGTAAACAACTTTGACCTGTTTGATCTTGGGACTTGCCGACCAACCGACCTTACTCGCCTCCGTGACAAACTCAACCTTTTTACCAAGGTCTGTTTTCCAGGGGGGATTCTTGACTGGGAGGTGAAGGGAGGAGGGGAGATTTTTCAGGCTGATTGTTTTGTCAAAATTTTTCCC
>JAUSKE010000160.1 GCA_030649435.1 Deltaproteobacteria bacterium | reverse complement strand
CCACTTCGGTCCCTCTCTTTTCGATTTTGACGAGTTCCTTCCAGGCGAATTTTTTATTTAACGGCTCTTCACTGTTAGTGATCGAGTTGTTCAACGTCTCAAGGATTTCACTATCAAAGCGGTCCCAACACTGGGCGAGTTCTTTATCCTCAAACGGCTGGCCATCCAAAACCGTTTTGGCCTGAAGGTTGGTGGCAAAATTGATGAAGGTTGGCGAAAAGGCAAACGCCGGACCGGTGATCAAAAACAGAAAGGTAAAAACTATTTTTTTCATAGAGGGTTCTCCTTGCTATGGCCTATTGGTAACGGCTGCCACCCCACTCTCCCTTTTGCGGACAAAGACAAAAGAGGGGAGGTTCTTGCCGGATGGTTGATCAGAAACGGACTCCAAAATCAAGACCTGAATCGGGGCATAGGCCGGAAACTGGGCATCCGAGGTGCCGGCATCAGCTGGAAACTTGCTCGTGCCAGTCTCCAACGCCTCGCGAAGATTCTCGTACTGAGCGGCGGTAGGGGAGTAAAAGGCAAAGGCGCCGTTCGTCGGGTCTTCCATCGAATCATTAAAGGTGTCGCCTCCGGTCAACACCGCCTGATCGTAGGCGGTCAAAAGATCGGTCTCCATCCCTTTTAAGTTGTCGCGTGAACCGGCGGCCAAGTACTTCGTGTGCGTCGGGTCGTTCGGGTCGACCGGCGAAAATTGAAAGCCTCCTTTAGAAGAGGCCTCGATCACCGCGTCGTAAGAGGAGGAGGGTTGGTCGGAGTAATAGCGGGTCCTGTCGGCGGCAAAGAGTCCGGGGCTCTTTTTTTCGTCGATCAGCTTAATCCGGTTTCGGATCACGGCCCCCAGCGCATCACCGGTCGGGCTGACGCTCGAAAGATCAATCTCAGTGCCGGTCCCATCCATCTTTGCCTCTGTCGCCAACTGCCCACGCCCTTCGCCAACCAGGATTTGCACCAAGGTCTGCGGTGGCACGGTAATTTCGTAAATAGTTTGTATCTTTCCAGAAAGGGTGTACCAGACTTTGGCGATGCCGATATCTTTGGGGATTACCCGTCCGCCGTTCCCCTCGGTAAACGAACCCTTGCCGGCGAGCGATTCGAAGGTGAAGAGGTTATTGTCCTCCGTTTCAAAATCGATCGGTTCCTTGGAGTTGTTTCCATTCACAAGAATTTCATCCATCCCCGGGCCGACGCCCCCTAATGCGACCGATAGTTTATTGTCGGTATCCCGATCACGGGTCGGGGTCGGGTCGTTTTCGGTGGTCGAGGCGGGATCGTTGGGGGACGAACTGGTGGTACCGCAGGCGGTGACGACCAAAGCGAGAAAGATCAAGAGGGAGAGTTTCTTCATCTATATGGATGAAAAACTAACATAAACCAACCCTCTCCTTCAAGTAATTTCGAGCTATACATCACCGTTCGTTTCCCATAAGTGGCTAAGGAATGCCCGAACGTCCGCAGATTGTCGTCGCCAAAGGGGGATTTTTGGCCGAAACCTACCGGACCTCCGGCTTGACCGGTTGCCTCCGCAAGATCGGCGCCGCCCTCAGCATGAACCTCCCGCTCTGGTTCATCGGTCGGCGAACAAACAGGAGCGTTGGCGCCTACTTTGACCTGATCACCGACGATGCCCGCCTCTTTTACGGCGACTGTTTTCATTTCGGTTACTTTAAGGCAGGGACGGAGGGTTTTGCCGAGGCGCTCGCGGCCCACACCGATCTCGTTGGTGAGATGGCCCGCCTCGATCATCAAAAAAAGGTCTTGGATATCGGTTGCGGCATCGGCGCTCCGGCGATCCAGCTCGCCAAACAGTACGGTTGCTCCATCCTCGGGGTCAATATCAGCGGCGAACAGGTTCGCCAGGGGAGGGAGCTTGTCGCGAAGAGCGGTCTCTCCAACAAAATCACCATTTCCGAAGGGAACGCGCTCGCCCTGACAGCGACTGATTCTTCCATCGATTCAATCCTCTGCCTCGAAGTCGCGGGGGATATCTGCGTGACGAAGGAGCAAAAGACAAAATTGATTGATGAGATGTATCGGGTCCTCAAGCCTGGCGGCTCCATCGGTTTTTCGGATTTAGTTTTTACCGGTAAACCTTCAATGGATGAGGAGAAGGCGATGCGGATGATCCTCTACCATTCGGGCGCGGAGCTCGTTACCGACTGGCCCGCCCTTTTTGAAAAGAGGGGATTCGTGATCCAAGAGAAACGGAACATTTTGCCCCAAACGATGAAGACCTGGGACCATACCGTGGCGATTTACGAAGAACGGGCCGCCGAGGTGGACGAACGGTACGGCAAGGCGATTGCCAACAAGACGCGACGGTACCTCCGTGAGATCCCCAAGATTTTGCAAAAGTATGCCGCCTTCCCGGTTCTTTCGATTCAAAAACCGCTTCTTGTTTGATTTGACTCTGACCGGATGATCGGTTAACTCTCTCATTTCATGACCTTTCACGCAATCAAAGGGATGAACGACCTGTTGCCGCCCGATTCGGCGCTTTGGGCCGGAGTCGAAGAGCAGGCGAGAAAACTCTTCAGCCGCTACGGCTATCAGGAGATCCGCACCCCGCTCGTCGAAGAGAAACTCCTTTTTTCCAGAACCCTTGGCGAAACGACCTCCGTCGTTGAAAAGGAGATGTACGATTTCCAGGATAAAAAGGGAAAGTGGCTCGCGCTTCGCCCCGAAGGGACGGCGAGCGTCGTTCGGGCGTTGATCGAGCACGGCATTTTAATGACCGAGCCGGTCTCCCGTTTTTTCTACATCGGGCCGATGTACCGCTACGAACAGCCGCAACAGGGGCGTTACCGCCAGTTTCACCAGATCGGCGTCGAGGCGTTTGGCACAGCGAGCCCGCTCGTTGATGCCGAGATGATCCAGATGGGGGATCAATTCTT
>JAUSKE010000158.1 GCA_030649435.1 Deltaproteobacteria bacterium | reverse complement strand
AGCTTCTTATTCATAATTCCTCCTTATTTTTAGTTGATTCATTAACTCTCTTTAAGAATCCAAAAATTCATTTAACTGCTTTTCCGCTTCCTCTTTAACAATCCCATACTTTTCCTGTATTTTACCGGCAAGTCGGTCCCTCTTGCCCTCGATGGTATTTAACTCATCATCGGTTAACTTCCCCCATTTCTCCTTCACTTTACCCTTGAACTGTTTCCAGTCCCCTTCGATTTGGTCCCAATTCATGTTTTCCTCCTTTTGGTTAAACAACTACGGTTTTTTAAAAACTGCTTTACTCATGCCGCAGAACCTACAAGAGAAAGAAGAAGCGAACAATCGGGGGAGTCCCGATTTTTGACTAGGGGATTCCCCTAGAGATTGTTCGCGAGCGCAAGCGAGTACTACAATCTCTTGTGCAAGGCCTAACGAGAAGCAGCCTAGGCTGCTTTTTGATCAGATTGAAGATGTTCCAGCAGGATCGGAAGAAGAACTTCTTTTAACGTGTCCACAACATCAGACGGATCTTTACTAGCAGCGATAAATCCTACAGCGGCTGCAGTGCCGGTTGATTGATACGGGTGTTTGCGGGTCCATTCCCTGATATTAATACTGTCAATGGCATCAATTATTTTACGAATCAAGGTGGCTCTCATTTTTGAAAAATCGGATTGAATCTTTTTTACCTTAAAAAAGTACCCTTTTAAAAAAAGAGCCGGGCCTAAAAAGAAAACCCCACCTGTGATCACCCAACCCAGCCAAGGTTGGGAGACAAACAGTGCCTCCAGACCGGTCGCAACACCATACATCAGAAAGGAAGCTGAAATCAAAAGAACCCCAGCCGTCAAGATGACGGCTAGGATTCCAAAACTCATCTTTGAGAGAAGTGAGCGCATTATCGCCGATTAAAAAAGGCTCCCGCGACCATGCCAACACCTGCAGCCACCAGAAGAGAAACCAGCGGATTTTCACTGATTGTTTTCTCGAGACCTTTTTCCAAGCTCCCCGCTTTCTTCATCCCTTGGTCATAGTACTTGCCGGCATTTTTCTGAAGCTTGTCAACCGCATCGCCAGCCAAAACCTTGGTCATTGAGCCGAGATCTTCAACATTATGACCTAGATCGGAGGCCTTCTTGCGGAAATCTGCTGTGTGCTGGGCCAACCCATTCTCGTTTGTAGACATGATGACTTCTCCTTATTTTGAACTGTTTAACTTCTAAAAAACCATTGAATGAAACCTACAAGAGACGGGAAAGAGTCACAATCAGGGGGGACATGGTTTTTGACTAGGGGATTTCCTTAATGAAACTGATCAACCTTTGATTAAACTCTACAGGATTTTCAAGGTTACTTAAATGCCCTGCATTTGGGATGAGATGCATCTCAGCGTTCTGAATCTTTTCTTTCATAGAGAGGCTTGCTGAGGGGGGGGTAATCTGATCTTTTTCACCGACAAGGATGAGGGTTGGGATTTTAATCTCTTTCAACGATGCCGTCGTATCGGTGCGGGAAGCGAGGCCCAACAAGGACCCACAAATTCCCAAGGGTGGATTTTTTAGGATCATCTCCTTCACTGTTTGGATGATCTGAGGATTGGTGTTAAACGTCTCGGGCGCAAAAGCCGGTTTGACAAATCCCTCCGCAAAAACAGAAACCCCTTTTTCTTTGATCAGTTTTAGCGCGGCAGAGCGTTTTATTTTGGCTTCATCGGAATCTGCCTCGCTTCGTGTGTCGGCTAAAATAAGGGCGCTGAATCGTTCTGGGTATCGCTCAAGGGCACGCAGGGCAATGTAGCCCCCCATGGAGAGGCCGCAGAGAATTGTCTTTTTGATTTTCAAATGATCTAAGAGAGCCATCAAGTCATCGACGAAGAGCTCAATAGTATATTGCCCATCCCCTGCATCGCTTTCCCCATGCCCTCTGATATCGTAGGCAACCACACGATGTTTTGCAGAAAGGGCTGAAATTTGTGGGTTCCACATTGTGTGGTTGAGGGGAAAAGCATGGACGAGAACAACAGACATCGCCTCCCTTGGGCCGTGATCCACGTAATGAATATTTTTATTTTTCATATATTAACTCAGGCGTTTCTGCACGCTCTCCCAGTCTACGTTTGAAAAAAAGGCATCGATATATTTTTCTTTTTCTGACGGCTTGTAATCAAGCAAAAATGCATGCTCCCACATATCCATCACAAGGAGTGGCTGGTAGCCAGCGATGTTCCCTCCCTCATGCAACGTAATCCAGTGGTTCGATAAACGCCCGTTGGAGGGGTCTTCGTAACAGATAACCCATCCAACTCCACGCATCTTACCCGTGCTAATAAAATCTCCCTTCCAAGCCTCAAAACTTTTAAAGTTGTCTTGGACCCTTTTGTATAAAATGGAATTGGCTTTCAGATCCCCCCCACCGTTTCTCTTGAGATTACCAAAGTAGTACTCATGAAGAACCATCCCATTATATTCAAAACCTAGACGCCGTTTCAGCTCAGAATAATCGGGCATTTTTTCATGATCAACTTTTCCTTTTGTGAGAAGTTCAGAGATCTTTTCGCTCAGCTCATTCGTTGCCTTGACGTACCCTTCGTAGAGTTTAAAATGCATCTCGATCGTTCGATCTGAAATACCCTTCAAGCCACTCAAATTAAAAGTTTTTGGATTATAGGAGATTCTTGATTTATTGGATTTCATTTTTTACCTCTTTGCCAATAGCGTCCTTTCGCCCTTGGCTGATTAAGCTCCAACCTTCTAAAAGCATCACAATTCCAAAAACGAGAAAACCGATGTCCCAAGGAATTTTATTGTCTGAATACTCATAAACGTGATGAAGGCCAAGGAATTGATGGTCTATGAGGCCTTCAACGATGTTAAACAGCCCCCACCCTGCCATCAGTGAGCCAAGAAACGTCCGTCCCGACCAACAGACATCTCTCCGTTGCCCTGCATGCCACAGAAATACGAGACCCATCGCAGTCATTATCCAGACTGCAGCATGAAAAATACCATCCCAAAACATATTCACTTTGATGTTTACCAAGTTATCGGCTGGAATAAGGGTAGAAAGCATGTGGTGCCATTGAAGGATCTGATGAAAGAGAATCCCATCGACGAATCCACCAAGCCCGGCCCCTATTAAAACACCAGCACAGATTAACGGGCCCTGTTGTTGTTTTTCTGCCATCTGCTTATCCCCTCCTCACCTTGCTCATGAGATCATCCGTAAAATAAAAACCGGTACCGATGGCCACAAGGATAAGGATCGGCAACAACATCAGGAAGAAGGTAACACTAAAATTAGAATTGTAGATGCCTGCCGCTACCTGTACTCGGCATAAGGGACAAGCTGACAAGGTTTTGGGCAAAGTTGCCAATAGGATGGACCATCGAAGCATGTTGTCCTCCTTTTGTTAATGCGTTGAATCTTTCACTTTTTCCCAAATCATCTCGGCCGCCTCAACCGAAGGCTTGCCTGTTTCCGAATAAATAAGCTTACCGTTATCATCGTAGACAAGGACAACCGTCTTTTTCTGAGGCACTTTTAGGGACGAGCGAATTTCACCTCTACTATCGATCAAAAGAATCGGCTCTTTGCCGAACTCGTAATCTTTTCTCATCCCCCTCATCGCCTTACCCTTAAAGAAACTCGGCTGCATGTCTTCCAGGTAGACCAATTTAGCCTTGGAGCCCGCCTTGGCTTTCAAGAGATACTGACTCCATTTTTTCTGGGCAGACCTGTTTTTCAAAATCGGTGCCGTCACCACCAACACCAAACCATCTTTGGAAAAGCTTTTGTTCGTAAACGTATTTCCAAACGGGTCTTGGAGGGAGAAGGCTGGAAGTTTCTTGGCAAAAAGTTCTGAACTGGGTTCTTCCTTGGCGAGAATGGTGTAGGTCACAATGAGGGAGACAATAATGATAAATGCCGTTACAATTTTTTTCATGTTAGTGGATATTCACCAAATACCAATTGGTTCCATTTGAAATGACCGTACAGATGTTGCCACTGACGCCACCAGATACCGGGGCAACAAGAGTTTGGGTGCCACTCGATTGGTCGGTTGTCCAGATTCCGGACACCGTACAGGCAGCACCCCCTATTTTGATTCTCTTGATTATAATCATATGTCCCACATTCGAGGTGGCTGCTAATGGAAGTTTCAGGGTTGTGGTCGTGGTGGGATCGCAGAGGACCACGTCGTCCGTACTCAGAAGCGTGGTAGTCGCAGTCACGGTTCGGATCGAATGGGAATTAGCAACGCCCGCTGCCCCAGTCGCACCAGTTGCACCGGTCGATCCTGTTAACCCTGTGGGACCAACGGCTCCTGTTGATCCGGTTAACCCCGTTGCTCCAGTGGCCCCTGTTGAACCTGGAGAACCAGCGACTCCGGTAGACCCTGTCAATCCTGTCGGGCCAATTGGTCCGGTGGCTCCAGTCGCACCGGTCGCCCCTGTTGAACCTGGAGAACCAGCGACTCCGGTAGACCCTGTCAATCCTGTCGGGCCAATTGGTCCGGTGGCACCGGTTGCTCCTGTCGGTCCACTCGATGGTGATGCCCAACTCAGCACCCCGCTCCCATCCGTTGACAGAACTTGACCATTCGTTCCACCATCCTCCGGCAACGTCAGCGTGTAGTCTGCCAGAATATCAGGCACCAGAAAGATTATCTTTTCACTCCCGGAGACGCCATCTTTGATCGACAGACTTGTAAACACCCCGTCCACTGGTGTTGTTCCGGCAGGACCTTGGGCACCTGTGGCTCCCGTCAAACCAATCGGTCCGGTGGCACCAGTGAGCCCCGTTGATCCAGCCGTTCCGGCTGCCCCTGTTAATCCTGTCGGGCCGATTGCTCCGGTGGCACCAGTTGATCCAGTCGCACCGGTTGCTCCCGTAGCTCCAATGGCACCGACAGATCCCACGGAACCGGTTGGACTCTCCGACAGGATTGCAATCAAGGCCTGTACCGCATCGTCATCGAGAGACCTCGCCACCTGAGCCACCTCCGCCCGCTTGGCCCACGGAACCGAGACAACCTCCAGCCGTGGCGTCATCTCTCTGTCTCCCTCGATCTGGAGACCGAGAAAAAGGGAATCATAGTCGAAGAGTAAATCCTCCAGGAGAACGTTGGACCCCAGCGCGACTGTATAGACACCCCCTAAAACCTCCACAGACTGGGTCTCCTCCCACAGTGATGCCACACTCGTCGAATCGTCATAGAAGCGGAAGGTCATCTTCACAGTCCCGTCAATAACATTCTGATCGGCATTGAAAAGCATCCCCTGAAAATTCAAGGAGTCTCTCGTGCCCGCCAAGACGATCCCTGGTATCAGGATAAAAACAACAAGGCTGATGAAAATAAAACGTTTCATGGTTGCACCCCCGAGGAACGAATGTTGGATCCTTCGATGACCTGGCCTGAAAAGACTCCCAAGACCCCGCGTGTCTTGAAATGCTCTGACTGCATGGTGGTTGAACCGGAAGCCACTGAACCAAAACTCGCTTCGGGGACCGGGGTGGTGCGGCCACTGACATCCGCTGATACCCCTCCTCCGTTATCATCACACCCATCACACCCATTGATCAAAATGGCCAAAAATAAAGACATCAATAACTTTCTAGAGGTTCTCATAAACATTCTCCCTTTTTTGATCTAGCACAGCGACCCTACAAGAAAGGGCAACAGCGAACAATCAGGGGAAACTGGATCTTTGACTGGGGGATTTCCTTAAGAAAAGATGATCTGAAGAAACTGGTAGTGCCGTCTGCTGGCACTCCTCATCAGGACTTGGCAGAACTTCAAAAGCCCATAAGACTTAATGATGGTCATGGGATGGAGAAGCACTTCTTTTAATGTCACGACACCATCAATCATACTCGATCCTCCATGGAAGAGCGAACGGCCGACACGATCTCGGGGGCGCTTATTGGTTTCGGAATAAAGCGGGAGGCTCCAAGCATCATCGCAAACTCTACGATTTCCGGGTCGTTATGCCCACTCACCACCAAAACGGGCGGAATTTTTTCACCTTTCGAAACCACCTTCACAAAGTTCTGCAAAAAAGCGAGACCACTCGCATGGGGCAGTCCTAAATCCAGGATCACGAGATCTGGCACGCTCAAACGGACCCTCCCCAAGGCCTCCTCAACACTGACTGCGCTGGTACACGCATACCCTTCTTTCTTGAGGCAACTTTGAAGCGCCAATTGACAATGAGGATCATCCTCGACGATGAGAATGTTTCGTTTTGAGATATTTTTTTTAGCTTCCT
>JAUSKE010000139.1 GCA_030649435.1 Deltaproteobacteria bacterium | reverse complement strand
CAGCTGATGCAACAAAAAGTGATCGGCGATATTAGGATTGTGCGAATGGTTTTGGGACATGGCGCACGACCCGGTTATGACAAAGAGTGGCGAACCGATCCGGAAAAAGGGGGAGGCGGTGCCCTCCTTGATCCAGGAGTTCACTGTCTTGACCTGATGCGATGGTTCTGCGGTGAGCCACACCGCGCCTCTTTTTACCCGTTGAACGCCTTTTGGCCAATTCGGCATGAAGACAATGCACTCGCGCTATTTCAATTCGATAACAACGTGACCGCCTTCATCCAATCGAGCATTACCGAATGGCGAAATAAGTTCCGGCTAGAGATTATTGGCACAGATGGCTACATCAATGTTGAGGGTCGGGGCGGATCGTACGGTCCTCAACGGATCGCCTACGCTCAGAAATGGTGGTGGCTCAAATCCCCCCCTGCTGAAGAGATTGTAGAAACCTACCCCGACGGGGATGAATCATTCTACGAGGAAACTAAAGAATTTATCGCTGCCATTCGAGAAGAACGCCAACCAATCGGAAATGGAAAAGATGGTCTCCGTGCGGCCGAGATTATTGATCAACTCTATGAGGCCAAAAACAGGTACGATATCCCGCTCTCATGACCTCCCCTCTCGTCTCCGTTATCATCCCCTGCTACAATACCGGTCATTTCCTCCACCTACCGGTCGAATCGGTATTAAACCAACCCTATGAAAATTTTGAGTTGCTTATTGTTAATGATGGTTCGACAGATCCTCAAACGCTCGAGTGCTTTGAAAAGCTAAATCACCCAAAAATTAGAATTATTCATCAGAAAAATAGGGGGTTAGCCGGAGCGCGAAATGGTGGGATTGAGCAGGCCCGTGGAAAATATATCCTTCCCCTCGATGCCGATGATAAAACAAGCCCAATAGGGCTTAGCCGCCCGGTCGAAATTCTTGAGACCCAGCCGGAAATCTCTGTTGTCTACGGAAATGTCCAATACTTTGGGGATGAAAATCGATTGGTTAAACCTCCAAAATTCAATGCCTATAGAGTTCTCTTGGCAAATTGTTTTGTGGTTAGTTCGATGTTTCGTCGTTCAGCCTGGGAGGAGGTTGGTGGGTATACGGAACGAACACTAGGGTTTGAGGACTGGGAGTTCTGGCTTAAGTTGATCGAGAAAAATCACAAGTTTCTAAAAGTCGATGACGTTCTCTTTCATTATCATAAAAGATATAATTCTGATCTATATAAAACTCTCAAAATTTATCGCCCGACCACCGAACAGATCAAAACTCTTCATCCCAAACTCTATTCTCTTGAAAACATGAAGCGTCTCCGCAAGGAAAACAGTGTCAAATGGTGGGAGGATCTCGCCTGGCAGATTCCACTTCCACTACGCGATCGAGTAAACAGGATAACACCTCTTCGAGCAGTAAAGGATTGGATCAGAGACATCTTATGGAAGCCCTAATTTTAGCCGGTGGTCTTGGAACGAGACTGGGCGTACTCGTCAAAGACCTACCGAAACCACTCTTGCCAGTTGGAGATCGCCCGTTTCTTGATAGTCTGATCCGCCAATTGAAAGGTTTCGGGATTACCAATATCACCTGCCTCATCGGTTATCAGAAGGAAAAAATAAAAGAGTACTTCAAAGAGGGAAAAAAATTGGGTGTTCACCTAAGATATGTCGAGGAGGAAGAACTTTTAGGGACGGGGGGGGCCGTTAAGGCTGCCCTACCATTACTAGCGGCAGGTTCATTTCTCCTGTTGAATGGTGATAGTTTCTTTGGGACTAACATTCCCCAGCTAATCCGTTTTCATCAAAACCACGGCAAGGGGGCGACCATCGCCCTGAAAGAACTTGTCTCACCCGACCGGTATGGGACTGTGGATCTCAGCTCTAACAATGAAGTCCTCTCCTTTCGAGAAAAAGACCTATCGAAGAAAAAAGGGTACATCAATGCGGGAATCTATCTTCTGGAAAAAAGAATCTTCGACCAAGTGAGTCTCAACAAGTTTTCACTTGAACGAGATCTTTTTCCCAAACTCACTGAACAAAAAGAGCTCCACGGTTTACCCATGACGGGAGAGTTTATTGACATCGGGATTCCGGAAGACTACCAAAGGGCTCAAGAACTGGTGCCGCATTGGATTGCTCTCCAAAAAGGAGTTGGTTAACGATGAAGATTGTCATTAATGCCTTATCGGCTTATGAGGGGGGCGCCTTTAATTACTTGAGTCAGATCCTTAAAAATCTACCCCAACCGTCGTCGCACCAGATCAAGGTCTTCGTAAGACCGTCCAATGTCCCCTTACTCTCTTCCCTGCCCAATGTTGAACCTGTTGCGGTCCCTTGGGGATCGAAAAGCCTTTTTCATCGAATTCTCTGGGAGAGATTCTATCTCTCCTTTTTCTTGTATCGTTGGAAAGCTGATCTTGTTCTCAATCCAGGCTGCACCTTAAACTGCTTCATTCCCAAAAACTGTCGGGCGGCAGTCGTCTTTCAAAATCTGCTCCCCTTCGATGACAGAGAAAGAAGGCAATACCGTTGGTCCCGCATGGGGCTTCGCCTCTTTTTATTACGACAGGTCATGTCCAAGAGCCTCAAGAAAGCGGACTTGATTATTTTTCCGGCGCTCTATGTCAAAGATGCCCTTACCGGACTGATCCCATCAATTGCACCAAAAACGATGGTGATCAATTATGGGTTGACGGACAATTTCAAGATAGCGCAGAATAACACCATCCCCAAACCACCGAATCTTACTTCACCCTATATTTTGTACGTCTCCACCTTCTTCCATTATAAAGCACAGCTTGAGGTCATCGAAGCCTATTCCTTGTTAAAAAAAATGCGCGAGACTCCGGAAAAACTGGTGATGGCTGGAAGCGGCGATCCCAACTATATTCAAATGGTCCATGAAAAAATAATAAAACTGGGACTTGAAAAAGATATTACCCACATCCCACACGTTCCGCACAATAAACTGCCCCATTATTACAAGCATGCCAAGGTGAACTTGTTCGCCTCTCGGTGTGAGTGCCTTTCATTCAGCTACCTGGAGATGTTGGGGGCGGGTCGGCCGATCGTCGCCTCTAACCGGGCCTCAATGCCGCGAGCCGGTGGCGATGCACCACTCTATTTTGATCCTGACAATCCAAAAGAATTGGCTATCCTTCTTCGACGTGTCTTGGATGATGACACACTTCGTGAGAGTATGGCGTCAAAGGCGAAAGATCGCGCTGAACTCTTTCAATGGAACAGGGCGGGTGCCAAAACCTGGCGAACTTTGGAAGGTCTGGTCAAAGGACCTCTTTTGAACAACACTTCAGAACTCTTGGAGGTCGCCTAAAATGCCTCTGACGATTGGCGTCGTTGGCCTCTCCCACCTAGGTCTCGTTTGGAGCTTGGGTTACGCCTCCTTGGGGTTCAAGGTTATCGGTTTTGACACCGATACCAAAACAGTAGCGGACCTGAACAACGGAATCATCCCGGTCGCCGAACCGAAGCTCCCAGAACTTTTGAAGGACCATCGGTCCAGCGTCACCTTTAGCTCAAACCCAACGGTGCTTAAAGACTGCTC
>JAUSKE010000130.1 GCA_030649435.1 Deltaproteobacteria bacterium | reverse complement strand
CGACGAGGAGCTCCGAAAAAAATATGTCGGCAGCCCCGAACGGATTATTCATTTTTTCAATGGCGTTGCCGAAGAGATCCGCCAGATACTCGCGACCATCGGTGCTCGTTCATTGGACGAAGTCATCGGTCGGACTGACTTATTGGAATTAAAAAAATCGATCGACCATGAAAAGGCCAAGCAGCTGGACCTCAGCCCACTTCTTGTCGATGTCGACCCGGAGAAAAAGAATGCCCACAAAAGAGCGATCCCTCGCAACAGTCATCCGGACCAACCGATGGATCTTAAAATCATTCAGGATGGACGGGCCGCGCTTGAAGGGAAGGGTGGGCCACACAATGGTGTGTCACCCACACGTTCTGTCAAACTTTCGTACCCGATCCGGAATATCAATCGGTCCGTTGGGGCAAGAGTCGCCGGAGAGATTGCGAGACGCTACGGGGATGCGGGACTCCCTCAGGGGATCAGTCTTGAATGCACCTTTAAAGGGACTGCCGGTCAGAGTTTTGGGGCCTTTGCGGTTCCAGGGATGCGGCTCATCCTGATCGGTCAGGCGAACGATTATGTCGGCAAGGGAATGACCGGCGGGGAAATTGTCATTTACCCACACCCAAAGGCGAAATTCATCCCTCACGAAAATGTCATCATGGGAAACACGGTCCTCTACGGGGCGACAGGAGGCACCCTCTTTGCCTCCGGCAGCGCTGGCGAGCGTTTTTGTGTCCGAAACTCAGGAGCGACAGCCGTCATCGAAGGGGTTGGGGATCATGGTTGTGAATATATGACCGGTGGAACGGTTGTTGTCTTGGGAGAGTGCGGCCAGAATTTTGGTGCCGGGATGACCGGAGGGGTCGCCTACATCCTTGATGAAAGCAAAGGCTTTGAAAACCGCTACAACCCTGAATTAATAGAGCTCTCCTCGCTCTCAGACCAAAACGATATTGAAAATTTGAGGGCCCTGGTCCTTCGCCACTTTGAAACGACACAGAGTCCCTATGCGGAAAAAATTCTTAAAAAGTGGAACCGCACCCTCCCCCTCTTTATCAAGGTTGCCCCAAAGACGTTGAAGCAGGTCCAGAATCTGACCGCCGCCGTCGGTGAGACTGATCAACCAAAAGAATTACAACCATTGCGCGCTTAGGACGGTTGCCGCTGAGCCTTAAAGATGAGGGCCGACTCGACAACGACGCCCAAGGCCAGGACAAAGAGAAGAACCGCAACGATACCGTTGATGATCGGGATACTACCGGCCGGCACCTCCGTCGCAAAAACCTGCTGAGTGGCGACATCAATCTGTTTTAAGAGAGACCAGAAGGTGATGATCATCACAAAGATCATAGGGATCAGGGTAAACCAATAACGTTTGCCGACCCGGTGAAGCCAGACGGTCACGGCTAAAAGGGTCAATGAGGCCAAGAGTTGGTTAGAGGTACCAAAGAGGACCCAAAAAAGTTTCCATCCCCCTTCCTGCGCATTCAAAATAAAAAGGGCCGGGGCTCCCACGGTTGCCAACGTCGCAAGAGAACCCGTCACCCAGTCTTGTCGGCCAAACAGTTCTTGCAGGATATAACGCCCTAGGCGTGTGGTGACATCAAGCGTATCAAAAACGAAGGTCGAAAAGGCGACCGCCCCGAAGGTGATCGCAAAGAGGAGATTTTCCTTGCCGATCAGAAGCGTCATGAACCGGCCGAGACCGGCCCCATAAATCGTCCCCGGAGAACCTTTCACATCCCCAGGCGCCATAATCATGATCGTCGCCAGGGCAATCACCGCGACGAATCCCTCAAGCAACATCCCTCCATAACCAACCGGTTTGCAGTCCGATTCTTTGGAAATCTGTTTGGAGGTTGTTCCGGAACAGACGAGCCCATGAAAACCGGAACAGGCGCCGCAGGCAATGGTGACAAACAGGAATGGGAAAAGAGAACCGGTGAGTCCGGGAGCGTTCCAGGTTTTGAAAGCCTCCTGATGGATCTCATACCCTCCAAAAAAGATACCGATCACACCGAGGATCAGCGCCATATACAGGATGAAACCACCCAAATAGCCACGCGGCTGCAGGAGCATCCAGACCGGAAGGAGGGAGGCGATAAAACAATAAACGAGGATAATCATCCCCCAAGTTGTCTGCGAAAAAAGAAGCCAGGTGGAGATTTGTGTCCCAAACCAAACAGCACCGAGTGTTGCTGGAACAAAAATAACGGTGAGCAACCATAAAGGAGGGTTCCACTTTTTCTGAATGAACCCCATAACAATGGCAAGAAGAAGATACAGGACACTCGCCGCAGCAACCGCCCCTCCCCTTTCGAAACCGACCTGAACCCCCTCCAATTCTTCGACCCGTCCGACAAAGGTACTGGCCGTAATATCAGTAAAAGCGACAATCACATAGACAAGGGTGATCCAAAGAAAGCCCATGATTGAAAGCCAAGCCCTCTTCCCGATATTTTGTTTAACAATCTCGGCAATCGAATGTCCTCTGTGACGCACACTCACAACAAGGGATGAAAAATCATGGACCGCCCCGATAAAAATAACCCCGAAGATGACCCACAAAATACAGGGAAGCCAACCAAACTGTTGACAGGCTAAGATCGGTCCGGCAATTGGCCCGGCAGCGGCAATGGCGCTGAAATGCTGTCCCAAAAGATAGAACTTTTTGGTGGGGACAAAATCAACGCCATCATTCTGGAGGTGGGCTGGTGTCGGTGTCGCGTCATTCAAGGCGTACTGGCGCGCCACGAACCGGCCGTAAAAGGTGTAACCGAGAGAAAGAAGAACGATTGAAACCCCGGCAAAGATCGGAAGAGTCACTCCGGCGGAGCCTAATAAAAAACGGTTTACAAGGGAAGCTTTTTTCATTTAATACTAGGGCATGGGCCCAAGAAAACCGTTGATCGGAGTTATCGGGGCCTCCAAACCAAAAAATCGTGATCCGGAAAACGCCGTTGCGGTCGGCCGGTTGATCGCCTCTAAGGGATGGATTGTTATTTGCGGCGGACTCGAAGGGGTGATGGAAGCAGTCTCTCGAGGGGCCTCTG
>JAUSKE010000124.1 GCA_030649435.1 Deltaproteobacteria bacterium | reverse complement strand
AGGAACCACTTTGAAGAGGAGAACATATGCCCTTAGTATACGCCCCCTCGATCAAAAAACAACAAATAATTATCAAAATGATAATTATTTTAGGGTATTAAAATACCCTAACAATTTTCACATTTTAGAGCATTTTTGGAGAGCTACGTGGTCTTCAAACTCCTGACGAAACTTCTTGATGTAGGAGCGGGTTGGCATTGCGATGGAGTCGGCCAGCACACAGATTGTTTGACCGGTCATATTGTCAGCAAGATTTAAAAGGAGGTCCAAATCAGCCGGCGTCCCCTTCCCCGCCTCCATGCGGGTCATGATTTTGTGAACCCAACCGGTCCCTTCGCGACAGGGGGAACATTGCCCGCAGGATTCATGGGCATAAAATTTGGCCAACACCTTGAGAGCTTTCACGAGACAAAAGTCTTCGTCAATGACGATCACACCACCGCTCCCCAAGAAGGTGCCAAACTGGTTCATCGACTCGTAGTCGAGATTGACCTGTTCCACCTCGCTGGCATCAAGGATCGGCACTGACGACCCACCCGGGATCACCGCCTTAAGAATCTTGCCGGGGAGCATCCCACCGGCATCCTCATGAATAAACTTCCTCAAAGGGTAACCCAACTCAATTTCATAGACCCCCGGCTTCTGCACAGGGCCAGAGATCGAAAATAGTTTTGTCCCGGGACTCTTTTCAGTCCCCATTTTTTTATAAGAGGCGGCTCCCTTCTCTAAAATATAGGGGAGCGCTGAAAGGGTCTCCACGTTATTCACCACCGTCGGACAACCAAAGAGTCCCTGAACAGCGGGGAACGGCGGCTTCAACCTTGGATAGCCCCGTTTTCCTTCCAGCGATTCAATAAGCGCCGTCTCTTCTCCACAAATATACCCCCCAGCCCCACGATGGATATGAAGATCCAAATCATACCCCGTCCCCAAGATATTTTTCCCTAGATACCCTTTGGTGTACGCCTCACGGATCGCTGCCTCCAATTTTTGGTACGGTTCGAAAAACTCCCCACGAAGGTAGAGATAGGCGGTATGGCAACGGATCGCATAGCTCGCAATGATGACCCCTTCAATCAATCGATGTGGATCTCGCAAGAGGAGTTCGCGATCTTTAAAGGTCCCCGGCTCCCCTTCATCGGCATTCACACAGAGGTAGATCGGCTTGCCGCTGTTTTGCGGGACAAAACCCCACTTCATCCCGGTCCCGAAACCGGCACCACCCCGGCCCCGAAGCCCGGAGCTCTTGACCTCTTCGATCACCTGTTCCGGTTTGAGGGAAAAAACCTTCTTGAGTGACCTGTACCCGCCTCGCCCTTCATAAACAGGGAGCTTGTCAACATCCGGGTGGTCAAAATTGGCGGTCAGGACCCGATCCATTATCTTAACTTCTCCAACAACCGGTCGACATCTTCCGGCGTCTTGATTTTTTCGTGATAATTTTCATTCACCTGAATGACCGGGCCGGTACCACAAGCGGCCAAACACTCAACCTCGGATAAAGTAAACCGATTGTCGGCCGTTGTCTCTCCCGGAACGATCCCCAATTTTTCTTCAAGATGTTTTACCACTTTTTCTGCCCCCTCCATACAACAGGAAAGGTTCGCACAGACCTGAAGGTGGTACTTGCCAACCGGCTTTTTGTTAAACAGGGTATAAAAGGTGGCGACGCCGTAGATGGAGGCCGGCGAAAGATCCAAAACCTGGGCCACAGTCAACATCGCCTCTTCGGAGAGGTAACCGAACTGTTCCTGGGCGAGCCTCAAGACTGGGAGCAGCGCCGCCTGACGCCCCACTTTCCCTTCTGGGTAACGTTTGAGGATTTCTTCGATCTTCTTTTTATTTTCTGGCGTGAATTCCATTTTACCTGTCCAGCTCTCCCACCACAATATTCAATGACCCAAGCACCGCAACGGCATCGGCAATCATTCCCCCTTCGACTAGCTTCGGGTAAGCCGAGAAAATTGGAAAGCAGGGAGGACGAACACGAACACGATACGGTCGCGGGCCTCCATCACTCACGATATAGAAACCCAGCTCGCCATTCGCCGCCTCCGTCGCGGAATAGACCTCCCCCGGCGGCGGTTTGATCCCATCGATGATCAACATAAAATGATTCATCAGCCCTTCAATGCTGTTGTAGACTTTTTCTTTCGGAGGGAGCGCGATCTTTGGGTCACTCACAAGAACCGGCCCATCGGGTAATCGATCCAACGCCTGTTCAATGATCCGTCGCGACTGGCGCATCTCATCAAAGCGGATCATCAGACGATCATAGGTGTCTCCCCCATCCCGCGTCGGTACCTCCCAATCAAACTCGTCATAATGGTAATACGGTTCCGCCTTGCGGAGATCATGCGGCACCCCGGAGGCACGGAGACAGGGTCCGGTGAAACCGTAACTCAGGGCTTCTTCCTTACTGATCACACCGATCCCGCGCGTTCGGTCGATAAAGATCCTGTTTCTTTCCAAAAGTGTCGCTACTTCCTTGATCGCCTGATCGAGATCTTTCAAAACCTTGCGAATCCCATCCGGAAAGTCAGGGGTGATGTCTCTCATCAGTCCACCGATACGGGTGTACGCTGTCGTGAGACGAGCGCCGCAGAGTTTTTCGGTGTAATCGTAGATCTTTTCCCGAACATTGAAAAAATACCAAAAATTGGTGAGCGCCCCAAGATCCACCGCTGAAGTACCAATGCAAACTAGGTGATCCATAATCCTGGCAAGCTCACAAATGATGACCCGAATAAAAACCGCCCTCTCTGGAATCTCTACCCCCAACAGTTTCTCGACCGCCCGGCAGTAGCCAACGTTGTTCATGAGTGAGGAACAATAATTCAGCCGATCAGTGTACGGAATGACCTGAGTCCAGGTGCCATGTTCCGAATGTTTTTCGAAGGCGCGATGGAGGTAACCGATTTCTGGATGGGCCTTGAGGATCGTCTCCCCATCGATCTCTAACATGATCCGGATCGCCCCATGGGTTGCCGGGTGCGACGGCCCCATGTTCAGGATCATCGGTTCTGCTGTCGTCTGCGGCGTCACGACGGCACCTCAACCGGCACCGGTATCTTCTGCCGCTTCCCCATCGGGTAATCTTTTCTCAAGGGATGCCCCTCAAAACCATCCGGGAGCAGGAGCCGTTTCAGATTTGGGTGACCGTTAAAGCGGATCCCAAACATGTCGTAGACCTCCCGCTCGTACCAATTGGCCGCCTTCCAAAGATCGGTTGCTGAATCAATCATCGGTTCTTCAAATGGAAGCCTCACCTTTACCCGGAGGCGATGATTTTCTGAGGTAGAATAGAGATGGTAGATAACTTCGAAACGTTCTTCGCGATTCGGAAAATCAACCGCGGAGAGATCGACCAACAGGTCAAACCGATACCCTTCGGCATCCCTAAGAAATCGGAGGACCTCGCTGATTTTCTCTCGAGAGACAACAATGGTAAGATCCCCAAGGGCTTTGCCCTTTTCCAAAATTTCGAAAGGGAATTGTTCCAACCGATTTTCGAGATCGCCACTCATCAGTAACTTAATCCGTAAAGAACACCGTCGTTCTGATCACGGGTCAGCAGGTCATACTCACGACGGGCCACGTTCGCCTCTTTAGAATTTGGGAATTTTTGCATCACCTGATTGAGGGCCCAAAGCCCCTTGCCTTTGTACCGTTGGGCTAAGTCGTCGATCTCAGAGGATGAAAGACTCATATTGATCGCCACAAAGGTCCGCGTCTTGAAGAGCCACCAGCCATCCGCATAGAGGCGCCCTAGAAGAAGCCAGGCCTCCGGTACCAAGGAGCTCTTCGGGTACTTTTTGATCCAACCATCCACCTTGGCAAAGATAATTTCCGGCTCATTCCCAACTAGTTCCCGTCCCTTCAACAACTGGAACGAGGCCTCGTCCAGGTAACGACTCTTGGGGAATTCATCAACGATCTTTCGATAGTGAAGCCCGGTGTAACGGATCTCTACCTCATCCCCGAGATAGATAAACGCACCGGCGCCGTAACGACCATTTAAGGCTACCACCTCTTGTTCAAAACAGGCCGGGTCAGCGGCATCCCGTTTCTTATAGAAATAACACTTGTGATCGGCATCCTCATAAAAATAGGTGGCGAGCGCATCCAGGGCCCGGGCCGTCCGGATCAACGCCTCATCCCCATTGGGTGACGTACCCTTAAGACCCGCTGCCTGAGAGAGTTCCCCTTCCCATTTTTTGCGGACCGCCTTCGCCTCAGGGCTTTGCAACCGGAAGGTTTGCTCCTGCTTTCGCTCTTCGGCACGCCCTGCCCAGACGGAAAAGAGCAGTCCGGCCAAGAGGAGTATGCCAACAATCCCCCCCAATATCAGCAAAGTCTGACGATAGTATTGTTTGGGAACCGATTGAATTTTCATGCCACCCTCCCCATTTCTTTGGCCTGGTTCTCTATTTTTTTCTGGATCATCATTATTCCATTGAGGATCGCTTCAGGTCGCGGCGGACAACCGGGGACATAGACGTCGACTGGGATCACCTCGTCAATCCCCTGCAGGACAGCGTAGTTGTTGTAAAATCCGCCTGAAGAGGCGCAGGCGCCGGCCGCAATCACCCATTTTGGTTCGCACATCTGTTCGTAGATCCGTTTCAAGATCGGTGCCTGTTTGTAATTAATCGTCCCCAAGACGAGGAGGAGGTCCGCCTGCCGTGGCGAGAAACGAACCAGCTCCGCTCCAAAACGGGAGATGTCAAAAACCGATGAAACGGTCCCCATGAATTCGATGGCGCAACAGGCGGTCCCATAAGGAAGGGGCCAAAGGGAGTTTTTTCGCCCCCAAGCGACCATTTCCGCAAGCTTCGTCGTTACCACCGTCCCGCCAAGAAGTTCCTTAAGTCCCATCGGGCCGGATCCTATGCAAAAAGGGTTTGCTTTGGCAACCCCCATCCCCTACTTTGTGGGTGATGAACCGTCTTGGGCGCGAAAAGTCTCCCTACCTGCTCCAGCACAAGGATAACCCTGTCGACTGGTACCCCTGGGGCGAAGAGGCGTTCGAGGCGGCGAGGCGCGACAACAAACCGATCTTCCTCTCGATCGGTTACTCGACCTGTTACTGGTGCCACGTCATGGAGAAGGATTCTTTTGAACACCAAGAGGTCGCCGCACTCCTGAACAACTATTTTGTCGCGATTAAGGTCGACCGTGAAGAGTTTCCCGATGTCGATCAGATTTATATGGAGGCCGTCATGGGGTTGACCGGTAGTGGCGGGTGGCCGATGTCACTCTTTCTGACTCCGGATCGAAAACCGTTCTTTGGCGGAACCTTTTTTTGGCGCGCGCAATTCATGAATCTCCTCGGCCGTATCCA
>JAUSKE010000123.1 GCA_030649435.1 Deltaproteobacteria bacterium | reverse complement strand
CAGCCAGTTTTGCGTTGCAGGACAAATTCGGCGATTTCAACCAGAGCCTCACCGGCGCGACTGAATATCAAACCAACCGTTATGTCACGGACGGTTCCGGAAGCCTTTTGACAACGGCGCAGGCTGAAGGGTTCAGCGATGCCATTTATTCCGGGAGCACTTCGGCCTATAAGGCCAATATCAGTGCCACCGGCGATTATAGCTGTAGTACGACACCAGATATCATCGTCTCGATGGATTTCAGCGCGTCAGGCCCCAAGGCGGTGGCCAGTCAATGTGAAAACAACTTTGAGGAGATGAGCTTTTGCGATGGCAATTCAATCAACGCCGTTCGGACGATTGTCTTTAACAGTCAATCAGCCCAGGGGGCCTGTGCCACCAGCTTCTGTAGTACGGGGGATGATTTCGCCTGTCAGAAGTGGGCCGACAATCATTTGGGTAACTCCCAAGGGATTACCACCGCCAACGCCAAGTGCAGCAGCACGGGGTGTTGCGGCACGACGCTATAGAGTCTCAACCAAAGAAAGTTTCTGACAGGCGATAAAGAGAACGGTCCACCTTCTTTAGCCGGGGGACGATCTGGGTGAGTGGTGTCGAAATAATTTTGTTTCCCTGTAGGCCAACCATCCGACCAAACTTCTTTTTAGCAGCGAGGTCAACCGCCTCAACACCGAGGCGTGTGGCGAGGATCCGGTCGAACGCGGTCGGCGTCCCTCCCCGTTGCAGATGCCCCAGTTCGGTGACACGCACCTCGAAGGAACTCTTCTTTCGCAGTTCTCGAGCGATCAACTGACCAATGCCTCCCAGCTTGATGTCGCCGTATTCGTCATGCTTGACCGGCGTCTGGATTTTACCTTTTTTGCCGATGACCAGTCGTGCATCCTCCGAGACAACAACGATACTAAAATTTTTGCCCCGCTCTTTTCGCTTTTGAAGAAGATCGATTAGGCGAGAGAGGGGAAATGGGCTCTCCGGAATCAAAATGGCCTCCGCCCCGCCGGCGATCCCTGAACTCACGGCGATCCAGCCGGTGTGCCGCCCCATCACCTCAACGATCATCACCCGGTGGTGTGATTCAGCGGTGGTGCGCAACCGGTCAATCGCATCGGTTACGATCTGAACCGCGGTGTTGAAGCCGATCGTGACATCGGTCCCCCAAAGGTCGTTGTCGATCGTCTTCGGGATCCCGATGATCGGAACGCCCGCTTTTTGAAAGGAATAAGCGATCCGCATCGTCCCTTCGCCGCCGATCGCAAGAATGCCATCCAACGAAGTTTTTTTAAAATTACGGATCACCTTTCGCCTCATCGCCGACGATTTTAAAGGGTTTGTGCGAGAGGTGCCGAGGATGGTCCCACCCAAAGGGAGGATTCCTGAGATTGAGTCGATCGCCAAAGGTCGGAAAGAAGAGGTCAGAAGTCCCTTCCACCCTTCGAGAATACCGCAAATGGTTATTTTTCGTTCTGCCGCGCGACAGACCACCGCGCGGATCGCGGCGTTCAATCCGGGACAATCACCACCACCTGTAAGAAGACCCAAGCGCATTTTTTTAGCCCCCTGAAACAATAGCCAAACTGCTTCGATTTGAGATTGATGAATGTTCCGGATCGTCGATCAGGTGGATCACCCGTTCAGAGCGCGGTGGCATCGGGACATCGAGACGCCTCCGGACGGCGATCTTCAGTTCGTACGGAAGTTGTGGGTCGTTCAGGTAAAGTGGTGCGGTGTCACTGCCACAGATGAGCGTGTGGGGACCGGGGGTCGACGAAATAAGCCTTCGGATATTGTCGGTAATGTTCCACCCTTCGATCGGTTGGAAGAGTTCGATCTCAGGAATCCCTTTGATGGTGTTTTGCAAGATCGCCTGTCGGACGGCGTGCGATAGAATGGCCCCTCCGTGGGTTCGGGAACGGGGGACGGAAAAGGCGCAAAGTTTTTTGAGCCCCATCTGCCGGATCGCTTGCTGCCAAAGCGAAACATGACCGGCATGTGTTGGCGAAAAGGTCCCGCAGGCGATGCCGGTCCCGCCAAACGGCAGATTGCCGGCCAAGAAGTTGGCCCTGGCATTTTCGATCTCCCGCTGAAGAATAGGGTTCAGGCTATCGCGGATATTCACAAAGAAACGTTTACGCGCGGCGAGCCCCGGATTTTGAATCCCGATCCGGTTCCGGTTCAAGAAGGGGGGTGGAAAATGGGGGACGCGGTCGATCCCACCGAACGGCTTGATGACCAGTTTTTCCATCTCTTCGTCCGTCATCGAAATGACGAAGGTCGGAAAATGAAACGGTTTCTTTCGGCTCTGCGAGCGGCGCCAGACTTCTCCCATCCGGTGTTGTCCCTGAACCTGGATCATCCCGTAGGAGGGGCTCTTGAAGGTGACCGGCGGTTGTGTGAGTGCCGTCTCCTCAATTTTGTTGGTCGGCTCGTAGAGAAAGTAAAATTTTACCAGATTCGGGTTGTCGTTGTAGCCGGTTTTGCGGCTGATCGTGAGCCAGGGGGCATGGTCTAAGCTCTTCAGGCAGAGCCAGGTCATCTCGGAATCGGTCAATGTTTCAAAACCAAGACTGCCACGATTGATTTTGGCCCCCGCTGCGGTGTTGGCCAAAAAGGCATTGGTGGCCCGCATGGCACCGGTGTCGGTGACCTGGCAGACATCGAACCATTGCAGGTAAGATTCGCGAAGGGAGGAGACGTCCTCGTCGACATCTTCGAACAGGGGAATCTTTCGATCTGGAAGGCAGTGGCCGTTTGGGCTGATCTGTACCTCGAGTGGTTGACCATCCCCATCAAGCCCCTTTTCCAAGAACTCCATCCCCTCTTTCGGTTTGGCCCGGATCTTTGGAACGGTGATCACAGAAAAAAGAATGCCCAAGATTGAGAAGACTCTTTGGCTCGTGTTGGCCAAGTACCAGAGTGGTGGGCCGGGGATCCCTCTTTCGAGCGCCATCAGGCCGGCGAGCGAATAGTAGGTGAGGAATTTGTTGATCGGCCGCACGACCCACCGTTTCAACCGTTCGGTCTTTTTGGGGTCTTCGATAAAGAGATCGATCGGCAAGGTAAAGGCGATCGAAGCGAGTGCTTGATCGGTTGATTTGATCATCAAGGAGCTGGCCGAAAGACCGATATGGGCGCAGATGTTGTAGAAGGAGTTGGCCAGAAAATTTTCAAACGCCTGTTCGATAGGGGCGTAGAGTTTTCCGATCGAGACCGCCCCAATGGCGAAATGATGATTGTGGATCTGAAAGAGGTCGATCTGGTGGGGAAAGATATTTTTCGCTTTTTGCCCCAGGAGCGACATGATCCCCTGCCGAACGATGGTACGAAAACGGGCGAGAAGGCTCAAGACAAACGACCCGACAAATTGTGACCAGTGGGGGTGGAGGGCGACGGCCCCGAGCAGATAACTCGCAATACCGGCCATCAGGGTAACGATACCGCCAGAAAAGGCGATTTCGATATCCCGAATGACCAGTCGCCAGTCACGGATCAGGTGGCGCGGTGGCTTGAACTTGACACGGGCAAAATGGCGGCTCCCGACGACCCAGGACTGGGTCATCTCTAAAAAGCCTTGTTTTTGAAGGTGAAAAAGGGCGGCGTTGGTTCGATGAGAGAGGAGCGGGTTGTCGGAAACGAGGGTGATCGCCTCAGGGTTCTCCTTGGTCTCGGCTGGCTTCTGTGGGGCGTTCACGTTAGTGAAGAAGGGTTCTAAATTGCTCCAAGACTGAACAGTTAGCGTTCTTGGGGAAGGGGTGTCAATCGGATTTTGTTAGTCCTTTTTCAAAGGGGTTGATATTTTGGAAAAAGTATCGTCAAAGAAAGGGCGATGCCGCACTTTGACCTGACCTCTGAACAGGAGATGCTCCAAAAAACGATTCGGGATTTTGCCGAAAAGGAGATCCGTCCGGTTGCCCAAAAACTGGATGAGAAAGAGGAGTTTTCTTACCCGCTGACCGCAGGGATGGCGAAGCTTGGTCTCTTCGGGATGACCGTTTCACCCGATTACGGCGGGCTCGGACTCGACACCCTCTCTTACGTTCTCTGCGTGGCAGAGCTCGCCCGTGTCGACGGCTGCCAGGCGGCGACCGTTGCGGCGGCCAACTCGCTTGGGATTGGTCCGATTGCCACCTTTGGGACCGAAAAACAGAAACAAAAATACCTGCCAGACCTTTGCAGCGGCAAAAAGTTGTGGGCCTTTGGCCTCACCGAGGCAGAGGCGGGGAGCGATGCCGGCAGTTCCAAGACGCATGCCGAAATCAAAAAAGGACAGGGTGGTTCACCCGAATGGCTGATCAATGGATCCAAGATTTTCATTACAAACGGCTCGAGTGAGATCACCGGCGGGGCGACAGTTCAATGTGTGACCGGTGGCGGCAAAGAAGGTCAAAAAAAGGAACTTTCTTGCATCATCGTTGAAAAAGGGACGCCCGGTTTTACCGCAAAGACAATGCACCACAAGATGACCTGGCGTTCGACCAACACGGCAGAACTTTATTTTCAGGATGTCGCGGTCCCGGAAGAGAATCTCTTGGGCAAAAGGGGAGAAGGGTTCCGCCAGATGTTGCAGACACTCGATTCAGGCCGTTTGGGGATCGCCGCCATGGGGCTCGGCGGGGCGGAGGGGGCGTTTGAAGCGGCGCTGAAGTATGCCCAGGAGCGAAAGACATTCGGTGTTTCTTTGAGCAAGCACCAGACGATCGCCTTCAAGCTCGCTGATATGGCGGTTGAAATCGAGGCGGCCCGAAATCTTCTCTACAAGGCCTGCTGGTTGAAGGATGAAGGGAAACCTTTTACCAAAGAGGCGGCAATGGCAAAGCTTTACTGCTCCGAAATGATGGGGCGTGTTGTTGATCAGGCGGTGCAGATCTTTGGGGGATACGGACTAATGGAAGAGTATCCGGTCGCCAAATTTTATCGGGACCAACGACTGCTCGAGATCGGCGAAGGGACGAGCGAGGTCCAGAGGATCGTGATTTCAAGACAATTGGGGTGTTAGCGCGATGCAATACCGACAACTCGGCCGAACGCCGTTTAAAATTTCAGAAGTCAGTTTTGGGACCTGGGCGATGGGGGGCTGGTGGGGACCTCTTGACGACAAATCAGCTCTGGAGGCACTCCATAGGGCGATTGAGCTCGGCGTTAATTTTTTTGATACCGCTTTTGTTTATGGTGACGGCCATAGTGAGCAGTTGATCGCCAAGGCCTTTTCTGAGAAAAAGAAACGACAGATCGTCGCGACCAAAATCCCTCCCAAAAATTTTAAGTGGCCGGCTGAGCCGAATACCCCTTTAAAAGAAGCCTTCCCACGCGACTGGATCCGGGAGTGCACCGAGCGGAGTTTGAAAAATCTCAACACCGACTGTGTCGAGATCCAGCAGCTCCATGTCTGGACCGAATGCTGGCTAAACGAAACGGAGTGGGTGGATGAATTGCAAAAGTTGAAGAAGGAGGGAAAGATCCGCGCCTTTGGGGTCTCGATCAACGACCATCAACCGGATTCGGCACTCGCACTCGTGAAATCGGGCTTGATCGATACGGTTCAGGTGATCCATAATATTTTTGACCAAACCCCGGAACAACAACTCCTACCGCTCTGTCGGGAATTTAATGTTGGTGTGATCGTTCGGGTCCCGTTTGATGAAGGAGGCCTAACCGGCACGCTGACCCCCAGCACCATTTTTCCGGAGGGGGATTGGCGTTCGAACTACTTCACGCCGGAGCGTTTGAAAGAAACCTGCGCCCGCGTCGATCGGCTGAAAAAATTCCTGACCCCTGAGGTTGATTCGATCCCAAAACTGGCGCTCAAGTATTGCCTCGCCCACCCGGCGGTCTCGAGCGTGATCCCCGGGATGCGGCGACCGGCACATGTCGAGGAGAATGCCAAGGCCTCGGATGGAAAATCGCTTCCACAAACGACCGTTGATAAACTTCACCAAGAGGCCTGGCCGCGGAATTTTTATCCGGTCTGGTAAATCTATGCCTGTCAAACCTGATCACTGGATCCGCAAGATGGCGTTGGAACAAAAGATGATAGAACCCTTTGCTCCCGATTCAGTGGGTAAAGGAGCGATCTCCTACGGCGTTTCTTCCTACGGTTACGACATGCGGCTCGCCGATGAGTTCAAAGTTCTAAAAAAAGGGGAAGGAGTTCTCGATCCGAAGAATGTCGATCCCTCTCTTTTTGAAGAGTTCCGCGGCGCAGTCTGTACACTCCCCCCCCGTTCATTTGTTCTGGGAAAGAGTTTGGAATATTTTCGGATCCCGCGAAACATCCTGACGATCGCCTATGGCAAATCGACCTATGCCCGCTCGGGGGTTTTTGTGAACCTCACCCCGTTCGAGCCGGAGTGGGAAGGGTTTGTGACGATTCAGATCGCCAATTTTTCCCCCTATTCGGTCAAACTGTACGCCGGTGAAGGGATTGCCCAGGTTGTTTTTCTGGAGGCGACCGATCTGTGCGAGACTTCCTACAAGGATAAAAAGGGAAAATATCAGGCACAAAAGACGATTACTGTTTCTAAAGTGTAACCCCGCCCCATGAACCCCGTTATCATTTCAGCCAGCCAGATCGTCAAAAAGTTTAATGGCCTCACGGCTGCCGTAGATGGGGTCAGTTTTTCGATTGAAAAAGGAAAGTGCTTTGGATTCCTCGGCCCAAACGGCGCCGGCAAGACGACCCTCATGCGGATGATCTATTGTTTTTCTCCGCGCAGTTCCGGAACGATGACGGTTTTTGGCCGTGACCCGCTTCGCGAGCCCCGTTCGATCAAGCAAAGGATCGGCGTTGCCCCACAGGAAGACAGCCTCGACCCCGACCTGACTGTTATTCAAAATTTAGAGATGTACGCCCGCTATTTTGATATCCCCAAAACGGTTGTCCAGCAACGAGCCGAAAGGCTCTTGGATTTTTTCCAGCTCAAAGAAAAAGTTCGTTCCAAGATTGACAAACTCTCCGGTGGGATGAAACGTCGTTTGATCATCGCCCGGGCGTTGATCAATGAGCCGGAACTGTTGGTGCTGGATGAGCCAACGACGGGGCTGGACCCACAGGCGCGACACGCAATCTGGGCGAAATTGGAGGAGCTGAAGAGCCAGGGGGTGACGCTCGTTCTCACAACCCACTACATGGAGGAGGCGGCCCGATTGTGTGACGAACTCGTCATCATGGATTTAGGAAAAATTATTGAAAAAGGAAGCCCTGCCGAGCTGGTGGAGCGGCATCAGGTCAAAAATCTGGAGGAAGTTTTCCTCAAACTGACTGGAAAGGATCTGCGCGAATGAGGCTGGGTGAATCACCCTTAGGTCGGCGTGTCTTTAAGGTCTGGCTCCGGGACCTGATCGTCTGGTCCAAGTACTGGCATGGGAGCCTGGTCGGTTCTTTGGGGGAGCCAGTCCTCTATTTTTTGGGGATCGGTTACGGCCTGGGGTCATTCATTCCGGCGATCGAAGGGATCCCGTACATCCAGTATTTGGCCCCGGCGCTGATCGCCTCTTCGGTGATGAACAGCGCCTCGTTTGAAACAACTTTTAGTTCTTTTACCCGGATGGAGATCCAAAAAACCTACCAGTCGATTGCGGCGACGCCGGTCAGCATGGAAGAAGTCATCGCGGGAGAGATCCTCTGGGCGGCGACCAAGGCCTGTTTAACGGGGACGGTCATGTTTATTGCGGTTGCCTTTTTAGGATTCATTCATTCCCCTTGGGCCTTTGCCGCCATCCCGGTGGTGATGATGACCGCCCTCCTTTTTGCCTCGATCGGGATGACGGTCACCTCTTACGCCCCCGATTATGACTTTTTTACCTATTATTTTACACTCTTTTTGGAGCCGATGTTTCTCTTCTCCGGAACCTTCTTTCCCCTCTCAAGTATGCCGCCTCTTTTACAAACATTCGCCTGGTTTTTGCCACTCACCCCGTCGGTCTATGTCGTTCGCTCCCTCTTTCAGGGGCATGTGGGCTTCCACCTCCTTGGCCCGCTCTTAGGGACCATCGTCCTAACCCTCTTCTTTTTCTTTTTTGCGATCCGGCGGATGGTTAAGAGGCTGGTGGTTTAGTGCGACCGTCGCAGGATGAAGAGGCTGGCAATAATGGCGGCCGTTGTGACGAAGAGCCAGAATCCGCCGTGTAACTCCTTCACCCATCCGGTAAAAAAGAAGAGGTGATTCGAAAAGTGGGTGTGTGGCAGAAAGCCCTCGTGGAGGCTCGGGATCAGCATTGGAGGTACGCTAACAGGTTAAAAAGGATCTGAAAAGAGGAAAGAACGGTGGGTGAAACACCCCTTGACTTTAAAGTGGCGGTTGCCTAGAGTCTGCCCGCTTTCAGTTAAGGAGATTAGAGGTTTATGGCAACACATATTCGATTAGCCCGGACCGGTGCCAAGAAGAGGCCGATGTACCGCTTGGTTGTTGCGGACAAGTCTTTTCCCAGGGATGGCCGATTTTTGGAAATTCTCGGGACCTACGATCCGGCCAAGGGGATTGAAAAGGCGACCTACGACAAAGTACGGGTCGATTTTTGGATTTCTAGAGGGGCCCTTCCCAGCGAAACTGTCGGACAGATTTTGCAACGTGGCATTCCAGCAAAAGTCAAAGAAGTTTCTGCCTCCTCTTAAGACATCGAGGTGAGTTTTGATCCACTTCGACCTCATCACGATTTTCCCCTCTTTTTTTGAAAGTCCCCTCCAGATTGGGCTTTTACAAAAGGCAATTGCCGCCCAAAAAATTGGTGTGACCCTTCACGATTTAAGGTCATTCACGACCGATCGTCACCACACCGTTGATGATACTCCCTACGGCGGTGGCCCCGGCATGTTGATGAAGGTGGAACCGATCGTCACCGCAATCGAAAAAATAACCGAGGGAAAGAATCAAAAAAAGAGTCGCCGACTCCTTCTTTCACCACGAGGAGCGCCGCTCACCCAAAAAAAGGTGTCGGAGCTGGCCCGCTACGAGCAACTCCTCCTTGTCTGTGGCCGCTACGAAGGGGTTGATGCCCGTGTTGTCGAGGGGGGTTGGGTCGACGAAGAGGTCTCAATTGGGGACTATATTGTGATGGGGGGGGAGGTAGCGGCGCTGGTTTTGATCGAGGCAGTGAGCCGGCTCGTCCCTGGTGTGGTGGGGGATGAGGCGTCAGTCCAAAACGACACCTTTTTAGCGGATGGCACAGGGGGGATCAAGTTTCCCCAATACACCCGGCCCGAGAGCTTTCGCGGTCATCCGGTCCCTCCCGTCCTCCTCTCCGGCAACCATAAGGAGATCGAGGCCTGGAGAAAGGGTTTGCGAAAAATGAGGTTGCCAAGCGTTAAATGATCTGTTAGTCAGACCACCCTTATGAATATCATCGCCAAGCTCGAGAAAGAGAACCTCCGCCAGGACCTGCCCCAGTTTCAACCGGGGGATACGGTTCGTGTCTCCACCCGGATCAAAGAGGGGGATAAAGAACGGGTCCAGATTTTTGAGGGGGTCATCATTCGTCTGTCAGGGAGTGGCCTCCGAAAGACGTTTACCGTCCGCAAGATTTCTTACGGTGTTGGTGTCGAGAGGATTTTGCCTCTTCATTCCCCGACGATTGCGAAGATTGAGATCGTGATGCGGGGTAAGGTACGAAGGGCCAAGTTGTACTACCTGCGAGACCTCACCGGACGAAAGGCTCGCCTGGAAGAAGATGAGGCCTTTGGGCTTGCCGCAGCAAAAAGCTAGTTCTTCTTTTTTATCTTCCCCTTCTTCTTACGAAACAGAACTCTTTGCACAAGGCTTCCTTAAATTAGCCGGTCTTGACGAAGTTGGGCGCGGCTGTCTTGCCGGTCCTGT
>JAUSKE010000120.1 GCA_030649435.1 Deltaproteobacteria bacterium | reverse complement strand
CGACAGAATGACTGATTTCCTTCATCATCTCTTTCGCAATCCCTTCCGTCGTCTGTGCCCAGATATCGATCACCTTGTTGTACTTCTCACCGGCGGTGATCAAACCTTCTTGGTACTGGTCTTCAATTTCGCGAACCTCTTTATCCGCCTCGCCAATCAACTTTTCCTTCTTGGCCGGAATGATCATGTCATCGATGCAGATCGAAATCCCCGCCTTAGTCGAGTAGGTAAACCCGATTGTCCGGAGATGGTCAGCCAGTAAGACGGTTTCTTTAATGTCGCAGGTTCGATAACATTCTTCAACCAGATCGGCGATCGCCTTCTTATCCATCACCTTGTTGATCCGATCGAACGGAATTTGAGAAGGGATGATCTCATACAGAAGGATACGACCGACGGTGGTTTCGATCCTCTTACCACTCATCCGCACTTTGATTTTTGAATGGAGATCGACCTCATCGGCATCGTAGGCAATACGGACCTCTGCCGGCGAGGAGAACAAGCACCCTTCGCGGCGACCGTACGGAACTTCACGGGTCATGTAGTAGATTCCCAAAACCATGTCCTGCGTCGGCACGATAATCGGTTTGCCGGAAGCGGGAGAGAGAATATTGTTCGTGCTCATCATCAAAACGCGGGCCTCGATCTGTGCCTCGGTCGAGAGAGGGATATGGACCGCCATCTGATCGCCGTCAAAATCGGCGTTGAAGGCGGCGCAAACAAGCGGGTGCAACTGGATCGCCTTGCCTTCGATCAGGACCGGTTCAAACGCCTGCATCCCAAGACGGTGCAACGTCGGTGCGCGATTCAGAATGACCGGGTGTTCCTGAATAACCTCTTCCAAGACATCCCAGACCTCGGGACGCTCCTTCTCAACCATTTTTTTCGCTCCTTTAATGGTCGTGACAAATCCTTTTTCTTCCAACTTTTGATAAATAAATGGCTTAAAAAGTTCGAGCGCCATGATTTTGGGCAGACCACACTGGTGGAGCCGGAGTTCAGGACCAACGACGATAACAGAACGGCCTGAATAATCGACCCGCTTGCCCAAAAGATTCTGACGGAACCGTCCTTGCTTTCCTTTAAGCATGTCGGAGAGCGAACGAAGCGGTCTCTTGTTCGGCCCTGTGAAGACACGGCCTCGACGGCCGTTATCGAAAAGGGCATCAACTGATTCTTGCAACATCCGCTTCTCATTACGAATAATAATTTCAGGAGCATTCAACTCCATGAGTCGCTTCAAACGATTATTTCGATTGATCACACGACGGTAGAGGTCGTTCAAATCAGAAGTCGCAAAACGTCCCCCATCCAGCGGAACGAGTGGGCGCAAATCGGGCGGCAGGACCGGAATCATCTCCATCACCATCCACTCGGGACGATTTCCAGAACCGATAAAGGCCTCTGTCAGCTTGAGCCGGCGGGCCAGTTTTTTTCGGGTTGCCTCGGATTTTGTCTGGCCCATGTCCTTGCGGATCTTTTTGGCCAATTCATCGAGATCGATCTTCTTTAACATCTCCCGAACGACTTCACCCCCCATGCCAGCGTGAAACTTCTGGCCAAATTCCGAACGGGCCTTCTGGTACTTATCTTCGGTCAAGACCTGGCATTCGGTAAGCTCGGTGCTCCCCGGATCGGTCACCAGGTACGCCTCACAATAGAGAACCTTTTCGAGATCCTTCAAGGTCACCGCGAGCATCGTCCCAATGCGGGAGGGAAGACTCTTCAAAAACCAGATATGAGCGACCGGTGTGGCGAGCGTGATATGTCCCATCCGTTCACGACGCACTTTTGAGGCGATGACTTCAACGCCGCACTTTTCGCAGACGATCCCGCGGTGTTTCATCCTTTTGTACTTACCGCAGTTACATTCGTAGTCTTTTACCGGGCCAAAGATCTTGGCGCAGAAGAGACCATCCCGTTCCGGCTTAAAGGTCCGGTAGTTGATCGTCTCCGGCTTCTTGACCTCTCCGTGAGACCACTCACGGATCTTATCCGGGGAGGCAACCTTGATCTGGATGCCTGAGAACGAAAGTGGGTCTTTGGGCTTTTCAAAAAAACTATAGATGTCTGTCATTGACGCTCCTCTAGAAGTTGAATGTGGAGGCCAAGGCTCTGTAGCTCCTTAACCAACACATTGAACGATTCTGGTAAACCAGGTTCAAAGAGTTTTTCACCCTTCACGATCATTTCATAGAGACGGGTCCTTCCGATCACGTCATCCGACTTGACCGTCAGGAATTCCTGCAACGTATAAGCAGCCCCGTACGCCTCCATCGCCCAAACCTCCATCTCTCCAAGACGCTGACCACCGAACTGGGCCTTACCGCCCAACGGCTGTTGTGTGACGAGAGAATACGGTCCGATCGAACGGGCATGGATCTTGTCATCAACAAGATGATGCAGTTTGAGCATATACATCACACCGACGGTGACCGGTTGTTCAAACGCCTCTCCCGAACGACCATCAAAAAGGAGTGTCTGACCGGAACTAGCCAGCTCTGCTAAAGCCAAGGTATCCTTGATCTCGCTTTCTCGGGTCCCGTTGAAAACCGGTGAGGAGACAAACATCCCACGCCGGAGACGGGAGGCGATATTTCTGAGTTCCTTTTCAGAGGCCTTCTCGAGATGCTCATCAACCACCTTCGAGGAGTAAGCCTTGCGGATGAAGCTCTTCAGCGCCTCTTTTCCGTAATTCTTATCGAGCATCTCCCCAATCTTTAGCCCCAAGCCGCGAACGGCCCAGCCCAGATGGGTTTCCAGGATCTGCCCAGCATTCATACGGGACGGAACACCCAACGGATTCAAAACGATTTCAACCGGGGTCCCATCCTCCAAGTAAGGCATATCTTCTTCGGGAAGGATTCTCGAAATAACCCCTTTGTTCCCGTGACGACCGGCCATCTTATCGCCGACGGAGAGTTTCCGCTTGATCGCCACGTACACCTTAACAATCTTGATGACCCCTGGTGGGAGTTCATCCCCTTTTTTCAGTTTTGAAACCTTCTGGTCAAAAACCATTTTGACGAGATCGGTCTGCTCTTCCATCGAATCAACAAGGTCGGTGACTTCGGTCTCGAGTTCCTCATTACCAACAGTAATCTCAGACCACTTATCGAAAGGGATCTTCTCGAGAACAGAATCGGTAATGCTCTTTCCCTTGGCGAGCAAGACATCTTCCGTTTCGTCGTCAATCACCTTGGTGGTTGCGCTCTTACCAGAGAGAAGCTGTTTGATCTTCTTGCGAATCCGGTCCTGGATCGATTTCAACTCCTCATCCCGATCCTTGAGCAGCTTCTGCGTCTCTTTATCCTGAAGATCCTTCGCCCGTTCATCCAACTCTCCCCCTTCTCGAGAGAATACCTGGGCATGAATAACCGTACCAAAAACGCCCGGTGGGACTCGAAGCGAGGTGTCTTTCACATCCCCCGCTTTTTCCCCGAAGATCGCTCTCAGCAATTTCTCTTCGGGAGAAAGTTGTGTCTCCCCTTTCGGCGTAATCTTGCCGACAAGGATATCACTCGGCTTGACCTCGGCGCCGATCCGGACAATGCCCCCTTCGTCAATATTCGCAAGGGCTTCATCACCCACGTTGGGAATATCGCGAGTCACTTCTTCGCGCCCCAACTTGGTATCGCGGGCCACCGATTCGAACTCTTCAATATGAATCGACGTAAAGGTATCTTCCTTGACCAACTTCTCAGAGATCAGGATGGAATCCTCGAAATTGTACCCGCCCCACGGCATGAAGGCGACCAGGATATTCTGACCCAGGGCCAATTCTCCCATGTAGGTCGCTGAACCATCGGCGATGACCATCCCCGCCTTGACCCGATCCCCTTTCTTGACGATCGGTCTTTGGTTGACGCAGGTGTTCTGGTTGGAACGTTGGTATTTGAGTAACGAATAAGTATCACTATCCGGTTCCTTACGAGCCACCTTGTCGGCCTTTACGATAATTTTGGTCGCATCAAGATAATGAACCACACCGTCCCGCTTGGCGAGAATGGTGACACCAGAGTCTCTCGCGACAACCGCTTCGATCCCGGTCCCAATGAGAGGGGCCTTGGCACGGAGAAGAGGGACTGCCTGTCGCTGCATGTTGGACCCCATCAAGGCACGATTCGCGTCGTCATGTTCCAAGAAAGGAACCAGTGATGCGGCAATCGAAACCAACTGATTAGGAGAAACGTCCATCAGCTGAACTTCGGCGGCCGGGACCATCACGAACTCACCGTTCTTGCGACAAGAAACGAGATCGGTTGTAAAATTCCCCTTCTTATCAAGCACAGCATTCGCCTGGGCGATCGTGTATTTCTCCTC
>JAUSKE010000117.1 GCA_030649435.1 Deltaproteobacteria bacterium | reverse complement strand
TTAGAACAACCGAGGCACTTCCACTGAAACTCGATGCCGGCACAACAAATGTAATCTTCATCAACCGGCTCGTGACACTGCGGGCATTGTGAGGCCATGACCCTCCCCCCTTTCTTCCTCGCGTGAGAGACCCAAATATTGAAGAATCCCCTGGGCCGCTCGCCTTCCCGCCCCAAGGGCGAGAATCACCGTCGCCGAACCGGTCACGATATCGCCGCCGGCAAAAACTCCGGGGATTGACGTCATTTGTGTTTGCGGATCGATTTCGAGATACCCTTGTTGATTCACTTTGAGGCACGGGGTACTGCGGGCGATGATCGGGTTGGCCACAGTCCCCAAGGCATAAATAACAGTATCTGCCTGGATACGAAATTCGGAACCGGTCACCGGTCTTGGGGATCGGCGACCGCTCAAATCAGGTTCACCCAGTTCCATCCGGAGGCACTCCATCGCCACAACGGAACCGTTGACGTCGCCGTGCAACCGAACCGGCTGCGTCAACCAGCAAAACTGAATCCCCTCTTCAGTCGCATGTCGCAACTCTTCAAGACGGGCCGGCGATTCTTTCTCAGTCCTCCGGTACACAATCGTCACCTCTTTGGCCCCCATCCGGAGCGCGGTTCGGGCGGCATCCAGGGCGGTATTCCCGGCACCGATCACAATCACAGAATCCCCCATCCCGATCGGAGTGTCAGCTTTTTCGTAGCCATGCATCAGATTCACACGGGTCAAAAATTCATTGGCACTCATGACTCCATTCAAATGTTCTCCCGGAATCCCCATAAACTTGGGAAGGCCAGCTCCGGTCCCGATGAAGACGGCATCAAAGCCCTTGGTGTGAAGAAGTTGTTCAATGGTGAAAATTTTGCCGATTACCTTGTTCCGCTCGATCCGGACACCGAGCCGTTTCAACCCTTCAATCTCCTGGTTCACAATTTTTCGTGGGAGGCGAAAAGGGGGAATCCCGTAAACCAATACGCCCCCCACTTCATGCAATGCCTCGTAGATCGTCACGGCAACTCCGGCCCGTGCCAGATCCTGGGCACAAGCGATCCCCGCCGGTCCCGACCCCACGATCGCCACTTTTTTACCGGTCAAACGAGCCTCAACCTCTTCCGCGGCTCCATGGGCAACCCCCCAATCACCGACAAACCGCTCCAAGCGCCCGATCGCCACCGGTTCCCCCTTGCGTCCCATCACACACTTCACTTCACATTGCGTCTCTTGCGGGCAGACACGACCACAAACCGCCGGTAATGGGTTTGACCGTTTTAAGATCTCATAGGCGGCTGGTAGATTCCCATCGGAGAGTTGGCGGATAAAACCGGGGATGTCGATGGCCACAGGGCAGCCTGGGACACAGAGTGGTTTTTTACAAAGAAGGCACCGGTCCGCCTCCACCTTCGCCAGTTCCGGCGTGTAACCGAGAGAGACCTCCTGAAAACCGTTCCGCCGTTCAAGAGCGGGTGCCTCCGGCATCGCTACCTTCTGACGCAGGATTGTTTTACTCCGCCTCTCCATCAGAAGATCCTCCCCTCTTTTTTAAGGGCACACTCCCCCCGATATTTTTTGAGTGAGGCAATCTCTTCTTTTTTGAACCGATTCTGTCGAACCTTCAGTTCCTCAAAATCAACTTTATGGGCATCCATATCGGGGCCATCCACACAGGCAAAGAGGACCTTCCCTTCGACCGTGATCCGACAAGAACCGCACATCCCAATCCCATCCACCATGATTGAATTCATCGAGGCAAAAGTGGGGATCTTGAGCGGCCGTGTCACCTCGGCAACCGCCTGCATCATGCCGATCGGACCAACGGTCATCACCTCATCCACCGGGACTTCCCCTGACAAAATAAAACGGAGGGCATCAATCGTCGTCCCATGGCGACCATACGAACCGTCTTCAGTCATCACCAAAAGCTGGTTTGAGAGCAGACGGAATCGTTCTTCCCAAAAAATCTGATTTCGCGTTCGGAATCCAAGAATTGTCGTCGTCCCGCTTCCCAGTTCCTTGAAACTCCGAAGGATTGGGTAGAGCGGAGCAACCCCCAGACCGCCACCCACAAGGACAATATGATTTTTCCCCTTAACCTGTGTAGGGGCTCCCAGTGGTCCGATGAAATCCAAAAAACGTTCCCCCGCCGAATAGGTTGCCATCTCCTCCGTACTGCGACCAACCACTTTTACAACGAGAGTGACTGTCCCTCGTTCGCGATCAAAATCGGCAATCGTCAGGGGGATCCGTTCCCCCCCCTCTTTCAAACGAACCATCGCAAACTGACCGGCCTCGGCGGCATCAGCAATTTCAGGAGCGGCCACTTCCCAAAGAAAAGTGTCCGGGGCAAAAACCTCTTTTTTCAGGATCAGAAACATGGAGATATAGTATTTCAGCTTTTGGTGAGTACTTCAGTGCTCGCCAAAAGTTAGAAATACTTATGGTTAATTAACCATATTCTCTCCCAGTACCGGGAGAAGTGACATGACGAGGCTCAAAGGGGAGGCTGATCTAGATCAGCTACTTCTTTTCCCGCTTGGAAGAGAGGAGGTAACGGGAGAGGTCTTCAATCTCGGGATCAGTCAAAGTCCCCTTAAAACCAGGCATGCTGGTCTCAGGGTTGAAGGGCTTCGGGTCCTGAATGTAGCCGTAGATAAATCCTTTATCACGATAGGTCCGGAGGGTCGTCAGGTCGGGGCCAATTTCTCCCCCCTTGCCATCCAGGCGGTGGCAGCTCTCGCAATGGTCCTGAAAAAGATGCGGCGCCTTGGGGGTAAAGGGACCGCCGCCCCCACCGAGCGTCATCATATAAGCAACCAGTTCATCTACCTCCTCTGGCAAGAGGTTCAAACGGGGCATTACCGAACCGGGTGTCACCCGTTGAGGACTTTGAAAATGTTGAACGAACCAATCTCTTTCTCTTCGACTACCGACGGTTGTTAGATCAGGGCCGGCAACTCCCCCGCGCCCATTGATACTGTGGCAATAGGAGCATTTCAGATCGGCATAAAGTTTTCGTCCTGCCATCACCTGGGGGTCTTTGTGAACCACAGGATTCAAAAGCGGCGATTCTAACCCCACCACTGTTAAACCGATAAAACCGACAATTGCGACAATCCCCAAAATGGTTAGAAGTGGCCGGTCAAACGGGTGACGGCGTGGACCTCGATCGATAAAGGGGAGCAGAATCATAAGGAGGATCACGAGTGACGGAAGGATGATCGCCGCCACCGCCTCGAGCGAACCGGGGACATATTTCAAGGCCTGAAAGAGAAAAAGAAAGTACCACTCCGGCCGTGGGTTATAGGTGGTGTCTGTCGGGTCGGCGACCTCTTCCAGCTCGGCCCCTTTGACAATGGCGAGTCCCAAGACAACAACAAAAATCAAGAAGACAACAACGGTATCCTTATAAATGATGTAGGGAAAGAACGACTTCCCCAGTTTTTTCAGTTCCTGGTAACGGGCCAGGGCTCTTTCTTTCCAGGACTCCATCATGACCGTTCCCCCTTATCCCGTTCCGGTGGCGCCGAAATCCCTTGTCGGACAACAAGAAAGAGGTGGAGTCCGACGAGTGTCAAGAGAGAGGCCGGCAACACAAGGACATGAATGGCGTAAAATCGGGTCAGGGTAATCGCACCCAACGCCTCGCCTCCTCGCAAAACCTTGGAGGCCGCTTCCCCAATGAAAGGGGCCTGACCGGCGAGGTTTGCCCCAACCATTGTCGCCCAATACCCCTTTTGATCCCATGGCAAGAGGTAACCGGTAAAACCGAAACCAATGACGACTAACCAGATCAAGACCCCCAGAACCCAGGTTAATTCCCGCGGGAATTTATACGCCCCCATAAAATAGACACGGATCATGTGGAGCGTCACGACGATCACCATGAAAGAAGCACCCCACTTGTGCAGACCACGGATGATCGCCCCCATCGGGATCTGTTCGGTGATGTACTGAACGGAGGCATAGGCATGATCGGGTGCCGCAGAATAGCTCATCGCGAGCAGGATTCCAGTCACCGCCTGAAGGATGAGGAGAAAAAGGCTCGCACTCCCCAAGGCGTAGATCCAACCAACCCCTTTTGGGATCTTGCGGTCAAAGAGGGTCTCCTTGATTTCCCGCGTCTGTATCCGTTCATCAAACCAGTCGACAATTTTTTTCACGTCACCCTTCCTTCTTTTCTGAAAGCGGCCGGATCAAAAGCTTTCCACCAACCACCTTTGAGGCAAATCGGTCCAGCGCTCGCGGCGGCGGTCCAGCGAGGACCTCTCCATCGATTCCAAAGGCGGCATTATGACAGGGGCACAAAAACTGTTTCTTGGAGGCATCCCAACGGTAGGGGCAGCCAAGATGGGTACAATGGGGGTCAAAGACGGTAAAATTTTGACCATCCGCGGTAATCACCCAGGCACTGGACCGCCCCTCGACCGTCACCCAGCCATCTTTTTTCCGTTGAACAAAATCAACCTTAATCGGTTCCCTTTTAGGAATTTCACCAACAGGCCCCAACTCGATCCAGTCTTCTTCCGTCTTTTTCCAGATCGGCGAGAGAAAATAGATGCCGGAAGGAACGGCGAGGCCCGCACCGATCAGGCCGCTCAAGAAGAAAATCGCTTTTTTGAGAAAACTCCGTCGGCCATTATCTTCGGTATCCATCTATCTGGCCCCCTTCAGTTTCAGTGCTTGAGTTTCTTCCCTGGCTACGGCGACAATTTTTTTGGCCCCCTCGATGACCGCACCCATATCAAAGGAATGCCATTTTCGCTGAATCTGC
>JAUSKE010000116.1 GCA_030649435.1 Deltaproteobacteria bacterium | reverse complement strand
TGGATCGCAAGCCATGGACCGTTTGTCGGCGAGAAGTGGCTGGAGTTGTGGGAAAAATTTCGGCGGGGCCGAAGAGAATGACCTCCCCCGAATAGGTACTCAAAAGTTCACTGCCGTCGTCAGGGCGAACTGTCTCAGCAGAACTGCGATAACTGATCCGTCTTGCTTCTTGAGGAAGAGACATCAGAGGACCAGAACCGGGAGGCAATCCGCCGAAGGGGCCTCCCCTCCCCCACCCACCACCACTTGCCGGTGTTGAGTCATCCGAGGGGGGACCACCGCCCCCTTCTTCCGGATCCTTTATTTCGGCCCCCTCCCCACCATACATCATTGCGATGAGGACTTGGCGCAAAGAGGCCCCTTCTTTGAGCAATCCTTTGAGGATATCGGCATTCGCCATCTCCCGAACTCGAGCCACCAACCCTTTTTCGTAGAGCGAAAGTTCCTGCTGTGCCATCAGGTCCCTAAACTGCCGTTCGGTCACACGATAACTGTCGGGCCCTTCGCCACCGGTCACCGTTTTGATCCAATGCTGGACGGCCGGATCGGTTGGATTTAGTTCCAGGGAATTAATCAGACTCTCCCCAACGGGACTCAACGTTTCGTAAATAATCTCCCAACCATTTCGGCCGGGGATGAGTCGAAGCGTCTTCGGAAAAATAACGGTAAAGAAATGCGTCCCGCCGGGATCAAGGGCGATCATCCCGAGGAGCGGGGACTCTCCCGTTTCGAGCAAGGTAAAAAGGGAGACCGGCTTATCGAGGAGTGGTGTCCTCATAAAAAATGAACTCCCGTTTAGATCCAAAAGGTCTCCTTTCGAAACCTCCCTCACCTGGCGAAGAAAAGTTTGATTCATCAAAGCGGCGATTTCGATCACGGTCAGCAGCTCTTCACTCGCAGGAGGGATCCGTCCTCCATTCCGAGCGAGCAGATTATTTCCGGGAAAAGGAGAAGAGAGATCGATCTCAATGGTATCTCTCTCGTCAAGGGTCAACCCCCAAAGAGTTTGCCGACCTCCCTCATCAACAACCTCTACCGTATCGGCATCGAGGGTGATCTGGAAACTCCCTTGTGCAATAGTCGGACCCTCATCAGCATTCTGCTCTAGTTCACGGGTGGTAAAGGTCAAAATAAATTGATCACTATCCGGATGGCGCGTCACTTCGGTCAAAACGGTCCCAACAAGATCAGCCTCATCGGGATAATCCCCCCAAGAAAAAGAGAGTTTAGGAGATACCTCCGGGACCACGGCAAGCGCCGCTGCCTCTGAGGAAGAAACAAAAAATAGGAGGGTCGGAAACGAAAAGAAGAGTTCCCTTCCTCCGTCAAACAGGTTCTTGACCGGAAGAAACTCGGGATGCTCCGACGGCATTTCATGAAGAAGCGCTTGAACAAGTGTTATTTTTTGATCAATACCGACGGAGGAACCAAAATATCTTTCAATGAGCCCAACGTAAAGTTCCTCTCGGGTGACCGCTTCTCTTTCCTCGCCCGTTCGGATTTCAAAGCTGTCTGATTCTCTGTAGACAACCTGCTCCGTTCCGTTGCCGGAGGTGAGAGAGGCGAGTTCATCCACAAGTCCCTGAAGGCGGGGGTCTTCTGGGGGAAGAAAATTCCCCCTCACCCGTTCCCGCAGATCATAATTTTCAATGAGTCGTTTGATCGTCATAGGATTTCAGGGGATCAATGGTCGCGCTGGTCGGGGGAGCCTATTTTCTCCGGCCCCTCCGACATGGTCCGCGGAATTTGTGGGGCCGATAGAGAGATCTCGCCGGAAGTCTCCGGAGCCTTCAAAAGCAGTCTCCCCCGGATAGGAACCTAAAAGCTCGCCCCCCGAAACTCTTGGAGCCACAGCAGGGGAACTTCGATAACTCACACCGCTACTGTTACCACCCACCACCCTCCAGCCCCCATCCGGTCGTCTTTCAAGGTAAGAACGTCCTCTGACCGGCTCTGTGGCCCGAAAAATAAATTGGGAAAATTGAAGAGCCGGTTCCACCCCAGGGGTCCCTCGAAACATTGAAGCGGGGCGATTGGAAAAGACCTCGGAATTGATCCAGGCACCAGGGGCAACATTCAAGAGAAGGTTTGTCACATCCGGTGATTCTTCTTTTGGTGGAATTGGAGTAGTAATGTTGTTCCCCAAATACATTTGGACATTCATATAGGAAACCAGTCCGTAACCACTCCGCGGGAACGGATGAAGAACTGATCTCTGATGAAAATGGATCCGTTGAAGAAAACTTTGGGGAAGGGTCACCTCATACGCCACCGTGGCCCCCTGCGGAAGAGCATGGTCCACCCGTTTTGCATAACGACCAAAAACATGCGAAGGATAATCTGGGGGAACAGCGTTAATCCGTCCCTTTGGTTTCATATTATCAAAGACGGTAAAGGTTAGTGAATCACGAGAGGCAAGATCAGCAAAATAGCGCGCGACTTCAGGGCTGGGATCCACGACATCCAGTTCCCAATCAATTCCCAAACCATCCAGCATGGCCGCCCATTCAAAGACACTGATCGGCATCGCCCCTTCCCCCCTCAAACGCCCCTGGTGAGGCTTGTCGAACCCGGCCCCAACGACCAACCCACGGAAGGGGGTTCCCTGCCAACTCTCTCGCTCGTCAACCAACTGCCTCTCAACATTTAAGACGGCATTACGATGACGACCAAAGAAGGTGGTGTTTTGAATCGAATCGACAGGCCTCCCCAATCGGGCAGTATGGGCCTCAATCGCTCTCCTCTCCTCCAAATCCAAAATCGGGTACCGAACACCTACCGGTACCGATTGCCCCAGACGCTCCAACAACTGGATCGTCTCCGCCGCGTCGGGAGAGAGTCCTTCTAAACTTCCCACTGGTGGTTCAATGGGACGGAGCGGCTCAATCGCTGAAGCTACTGGCGTTCGATGGATGGCCGGTCGGCGCCACAACTCTTCCAATCCTAAACGAAACAGTGGCAGGACAAAATGATCCCAAAGGGCCATGATTCCCGACCTGTCTGGAATGGGGTCAACCGATGGGGCGACTCCCACCGGTTCCCCATCAGCAATGGTCACTGAAGAGCCCGGTGGGCAAGATTGTCTGACTGGATCGCAGGCCATGCGCCGTTTGTCGGCCAGGCGGGGCTAGAGTTGTGGGGAAAAAATGAGAAAAAAGGAACTTTAAGAAGAAACCAAAACAGGTCTTAGCTGCAATTCCCTCAAGAATTGGACGTATTCAGAGCGGGCCTCGGCGAGGGCTTTGCCGCACTGGATCTTTTTGAGGCGCCATTCGGATTTCAGCCTTCGATACTCCTCACCTGTAGCCACCTGTTTTGCAGCGAGGCACTTTCGATATTCCTGCCGGACCTGAATCATCCTCGCCATGGCGGTCTCAAACTGGCGGGCGACATTATCCAACCGTTCTTGAAGCGACTGACGGCGCTCGGCCGGTTGCTTTTCCAGAAGAGGCCGAACCTCAAGAAGATTCATCCGCAGCTGTGCCTCGGCAATTGCCCATTCTGAAACCCGGTTCAAACGCCAAGTCATCCCAACCCAACTCATCAGACGGATCCACCATTTTGCCGGATCCCAGTGATGAAACAGGATACCGTTCCGGTAATCGTTCGGAAAAGCGTGATGAAAATTATGATACCCCTCGCCAAAGGTGAAAAAGGCCATCACCCCGTTGTCGCGGGCGGAGTTTTTATTCGTATAAGTCTGGCGTCCGAACCAATGGGCCGCCGAGTTTATGAGAAAAGTGGTGTGGTGAAGAACCACGGCGCGGAGAAGACCGCCGACGAGGAACCCGCCCCACGGACTGCCGTAGGCAAATCCGATTAAGGTCGGCAGGACAAAACCGATCCCAATGCCGATTGGCATATAATAACGGTGCTGCCACAAAACGAGTTTATTGATCTTAAGATCGGGGATTGTTTCAAAATTCCTGTCCGGCTTGTACTGATAAAAAATCCACCCCATGTGGGCCCAAAAGAATCCCTTCTTGATATTGTAGGGATCCCGTTCCTGATCGGTGTAGAGGTGGTGGCACCGGTGGTCGGAGGCCCAGTGGAGAACGGAGTTTTGCAACGCCGCCGCCCCGAAGATAAGATAGAGAAACTGAAGGATCGGATGACACTCGTAGGTCCGGTGTGAAAAGTAGCGGTGATACCCGGCGGTAATCGCAAAACCGGAGAGGGTGAGCATGACAAAAAAGAGCCAGAGATCCCCTGCCTGGAGACCATGATAAAACAGATAAATCGAGACACCAACCACCGCCACCAGCGGAGAGAGGGTCAGAAAGAGGACATTCGTCCAGGCCAATTTTGCCTTTTCGTTCATTTGTGGAGTGTAAGGGGATTCGGCCGAAAAGTCTATAGTATTTCAATCCCCGTAGGGGGTTAGAAATACTTATGGTTTTTCACCACATTTAAAAGAGAGCAGGTACTGACGGATAAACGGGTCCAGATCGCCATTTAAGACCCTGTCGGCATCCCCCACTTCGTGCGAGGTCCGGTGGTCTTTCACCATCTTATAAGGGTGCAGCACATACGACCGAACCTGGGAACCCCATTCGATATCCTTTTTCTGTGATTCGACCTTGTCCTTTTCCGCCGCCTTCTTTTTCATTTCGAGTTCGTACAACCTCGCTTTGAGGATTTTCATGGCGAGCGCCCGATTCTGGTGCTGCGACCGTTCGTTCTGACAAGCGACCACAATATTGGTCGGAAGGTGCGTCAGCCGGACCGCCGAATCGGTCTTATTGACCTTTTGCCCGCCGGCACCGCCGGCACGGAAGGTGTCGACACGAAGATCAGACTCCTTCACCTCGATCTGGATCTCATCTTCGATGTCAGCGATCACAAAAACGGAGGCGAATGAGGTGTGTCGTCGTTTGTTGGCATCAAACGGGGAAATCCGGACCAACCGATGGACGCCGATCTCCGCCTTGAGGTAGCCGTAGGCGTACTCACCGGCCACCGTCATCGTGACGCTTCGAAAACCGGCCTGATCGCCCGGCGTAAAATCGACCACCTCATTTTTGTAACCACGACGGTCGGCCCACATCCGGTACATCCGCAAAAGTATTTCGGCCCAATCACACGATTCGGTGCCACCGGCACCGGCATTGATCGAAAGAATCGCGTCGTTTCGATCGTGCGGGCCAGAGAGCATTCTTTGAAATTCAAACTGGTCGAGGGTTTTTTCAATCTGGAGGATCTTTTCCGTCCCCTCCTTTTTTAAATCGTCGTCCCCTTCCGACGCCATTTCGAGGAGGAGCGTCGCCTCTTCAATCTCTTTCTCAAGAGCGTCAAAGCGAGCGGCCAGATCAACAATCGTCTTCTTTTCTTTAAGGAGGAGTTCCGCTTTTTTGTTATCACCCCAGAAACCGGGGGCAGTGGTCAGTTGCTCTATCTCGTCCAGTCGTTTTTTCTTGGAAGCGACGTCAAAGAAGACCTCGGAGCCGGGAGGCCCTTTGGGAAAAAACCTTTAGTTGTTCCTTCTCTTCTTTAGTCATGGATCCCTCTCTTACGTTTTTTTGGCGCGACGATCAGGCCCACTACCACAAAAATGGCAAGCCACGCAAACAGATCTCCAAAGCGGGTATAAAAGGAAGTCCTCCCTCCCAAGGCGACCTCTCCTTGAAGGATCAACCTCTGAAAAAGAGGGGCCTCTCTCATTCTCCCGACAGGATCGATGATCGCGGTCGAACCGGTGTTGGTGGCACGAACGAGACTCCGCCGGTTTTCAACCGCACGAAAACGGGAGAGTTCTAGATGCTGGATTGGGGCGGAGGTCCAGCCATACCAGGCATCGTTCGAGATGTTGATCAAAAGATCGGCCCCTTGGGCGGTCGCCTGTCTTGCAATTTCAGGGAAAAGATCTTCATAACAGACCAAGAGCCCGAGTTTTCCTTTTTCGAAAGAGAGGGGATGGATTTCTTTTCCTCCCTCAAAATCCCCCACCTCTGGCACCACCTTGTGCAGAAAGAAAAGAAATTTGCTGTAAGGGACATACTCACCGAACGGAACCAGATGCACCTTGTGATAGATCCCACCGACCTCGCCCCCCTTTCGAACCAGCAGGGCGCTATTGTTTACCGTGTTTCGCTCTCTCCCCCTTTGGGTCACACTCCCAAGGAGCGTTTCAAAACGAAAAATCTCTGGTTTGGTGGGAAATTTTTCCAACGGGAGCGACAAGAGGTACGGGTAGGAGGCCTCCGGCCAAATGGCGAGGTCGGCCTCTGGGATCGCCTGCATCATCTCCGCATAAGTTTCTTCAATAAAGGGGGCCCGTCCCGCCTGCCATTTTTCATCCTGAGGGATGTTCCCCTGAAGAAGCGCAACCTTGAGAGAAGAGTTTGTCGGACGCCAAGAAGAGATCCGGTAAAAACCATAACCGGTCGTGGCGACAACCAGTAAAATGGCAAAGGCCAACTGGCGCCCCCTCCCCTCTTCCTTCATAAAAAACCGTGCCAAACTGGCATTAAAAAAGACGATCACAAAGGTCAGCAGGTACGGCCCGCCAAGATCGGCAATCTGGATCAATGGTAAAGCGGCCCCTTGCGTGTAGGCGAGCGCCCCCCAGGAAAAACCGCCAACCGGAAAATAGTTGAGGCAATAATCCTGAACAACCCAGGCCCAGGGGAGTAACATATAAAAGGAAAAACCCATCTTCCGGGATAAAAACTGGGCCAGTGCCGCCGCACCGGCCAGGTAGAGGGTCATGGCGGTAATCATCACGATCAAGGTTCCAAACGAAGCGACGGGAGAAAGATGCCCAAAGGTATGGAGCGCGTTGTAGATCCAGTAAAAAGTGCCACCGTAAAAAAGAAAGGCGGATAAAAAAGTCTTTTGAAAAACCTCTTTAATGGAGGCCTCCTTCAGGGAAACAAGGAGAGGGATCAGGCCCAACCAGGCGAGGAACCCAAGGGGAGGGACTTCATGATGAAAGAGGATCGTCCGAAACGAAAGAAAGATGAGGAGTGGCGTTAATAAAAGAGGAAATAACCGTTTCATAGTTTCTTTATCTTTCTTAGCAGAAATTTTTGCCGACGCCACATCTTTTGACGATCCCGCTTTTTTTGGTGGTCGTGCCCCAAGAGGTGCAAGAGTCCGTGGACCATCAAAAGCTTGACCTCATCCCGAAGACTCTTGCCCCTCTTCTTCGCCTGCCGGGCGGCGGTGTCGAGTGAGATGAGGATGTCGCCTAAATAAAAAGGACATTCCTCTTTTGACAGGTCCAGAGGACCGTTGAGGGGGAGGCTCCATCTGGCTTTGCCAGTGGAGGGGGCGACACGAGCCCCTATAAAAGGAAACGAAATCACATCCGTCGGTGTCGGGTCGTCGAAATACTGCGCATGGTATTTTTGAATCATCCGATCCGAAACGAAGAGGAGCGTGATCTCGCAGTCAGCGAGGCCCAATACGTCGAAGAGGTGGTGGAGGGCCTTTCGGATCAGGGGCGCCTTCCGTGAGCGGTTTCGGTTTTGTATATTTATCAGTGGCATGTTCTGGGGGAACGGTTGACACCTCTTCAGGAATGGCGGGGTACTCGATCCTCTTATGGTAAATCCCCATCAGGATCCGCACAAAACTGTGGGCAATCAAATTTAGATCCCTGAGGGTAAGGTCACACTCGTCAAGTTGGCCGTCAATAAAATTTTTATTGATCATGTTGCGAACCACTTCTTCGATCCGGACCGGAGACCTGTCTTTCAAGGCACGGGTCGCCGCTTCAACGGTATCGGAAAGTAAAATAATGCCCGCCTCGCGGCTCTGCGGCTTGGGACCAGGGTAACGATAGTCCTTTTCATTAACCGGCTCGTCACCCGCCTCCTCCTGTTCCTTCGCCTTGCTGTAAAAATAGCTAATCAGCTTTGTTCCCTGATGCTGCGGGATAATATCGATAATCTGCTGTGGCAGCTTGTATTCGCGGCCGAGATCCATCCCATCCTTCACGTGAGAGGCAATCACAAGGGCGCTCATCGAAGGAGTCAATTTTTGGTGACGGCTTTCATTTCCGGATTCATTTTCAATAAAATATTCCGACTTCGTCATCTTGCCGATATCATGAAAATAGGAGGCAATACGGGCAAAAAGACCGTTGGCCCCGATCGATTCTGCCGCCGCCTCTGCCAGCGTGCCGACCATGTGACTATGATGATAAGTGCCGGGCGCTCTGACGATCAATTCTTCCAAAAGGGGGTGATTGAGACTCCCCAATTCGAGAAGTTTAATATCGGTCAAATAACCAAAGGCCGCTTCAATAAGAGGCGTCAGGATAAAAATCAGGGTGCTACTCAAAATACCGCCCAAGAAAGCGGCCCCCATCGCTAAAGCCACCTCCGACTGAATCAGAGGCTGCCATTCGGAGGTCACCGAAATGAGTTGAACCACCAATACAAATAGTCCCCCCAGGAGCCCTGTCCAGGCCCCGGCATTAAAGATCTCCAGACGGCTTCTGGCATGACTGATGAGGATGATTCCGGTCAGCGATGAAAAAAGAAAATAGACGGAGCTCGAAAGATTATTGGCAAGATCCACCCCTGCAAGAATGCTTGCCGCCAATGCAAAAAAAATCGCAATCTGGGGGTTCAAGAGGAGACGAACCAACATCGCCCCAAAAGCAACCGGTACGAGGTAATTGAAAACGGCTGATGGGATTTCAAAAGGGAGAAGGCTCCCCACCCCAACCGCCAGACTGGAAAAAACTCTCTCAACGATGAGCGTCAGAGACAAAAGAAAGCCGCAAAAGAGGAGATCCTTTCGGGTCGGTCGAAAGCCGCGGATAAAAAGAGAACCAACAATAAAGAGGAGAAGAAGCAAAGAGAAGGCAAAAAAGAAACTGCCGACAAAACGGTATTTGAAATCCCGCTTGGCCCGAATTTCACGCATGCCATTGATGACCTTGACGTGCCAAGGCTCGAAATGATCACCGCTCCGAATAACCGCCTGTCCCTCCTTGATCGTGATGATCACATCCTGCACCTCAGAGAGCACTTTTTCTTGTCTCGCCTGGCTTTCTTCAGAGTTGAACAAAAGGGTTGGGGCCAGCTTCTCCCTCTTGCGATGATCCTGAAATTTATGTCTCGCCTCCTCCAAGGAAACAATGGCCGAAAGATCCTTCCATCGGGTCAACGGGGCCTCTGGATCACCGATCTGCCGAACAAGGATCCCTTTATCCTGCCACGGATCGAGGATTGATTTGTCTTCAACAACCTTGAGTCCCCGCATCGCCTTCTCATCCCAATCAAAAATAGGAAGGATGTTCTGCATCAACCCTTCTCTGATCTTGCTGGTTTCTTCCTGGTCGACGATCAGGTAGTCACGATCCGCCCTGATATCGCGCATGGCAATGCTGCCGACCTTGACCTCGGTTGGTAGCTGCCCCCAATGGCCATTGATGACAAGACTGACGGCGAGAGATAGACAGAGAAAGAGAGCCCAGCCTGCGAGTCGTGATTGCTTGAACCGATCCCACTGCTTCAGATCGGCCCACTCTAGTTTCCCCAAAATATGATTAAGACCGATCTTATCTGTTTTCACCAGACTCCTTGGGTGACTCACCCTTTTTTAGCTTGTTGTTACGTTCGTAGGCCCGAAGGATATCGGAGACGAGGCGGTGACGGACGACATCCTCATCCGTAAAATACTGGAACACGATCCCCGGGATCCCTTGCAGGATCCTCTCCACCTCGACCAGGCCCGATAATTTGCCCTGGGGAAGATCGATCTGGGTTACATCGCCGGTGATCACCACCTTGGCATCGAAGCCCAGGCGTGTGAGGAACATCTTCATCTGTTCGGAGGTACAGTTCTGCGCCTCATCCAGGATGACGAAGGAATCATTTAAGGTCCGCCCCCGCATAAAGGCGATCGGCGCTATTTCGATAACCCCTGTTTGGATGTAGTGACCCACTTTTTCATAATCGAGAAGGTCATGAAGCGCGTCATAGAGGGGACGAAGGTAAGGGTTCACCTTTTCTTCGAGATTTCCCGGCAAGAAACCTAACTTTTCACCCGCCTCAACCGCCGGACGGGCCAGCACAATCCGGCTCACCTGTTTTTTCATGAGCGCGGTGACCGCCATCGCCACCGCCAGGTAGGTCTTTCCGGTCCCGGCCGGACCGATCCCAAAGACAACGTCGTTTTGGCGAATCGCCTCCAGGTACTCTTTTTGGTGCAACCCTTTTGGTACGATCACTTTCTTGCGTGCCGGGATAAAGATCGACTCCATGAAAATCTCTTGCAGGTTCAGGTGCTGGTTGGAGGCGATCATCCGGACCGCCTGTTCGACATCGGAACCAAAAATCGGATACCCCTTTTTGAGGAGGGCGTACAATTCTGACAGAACCTTTCCAACGAGGCGAACCCCTTCTTCTTCCCCCTGAATACTGAGATCGTTCCCGCGAACCGCGATGTTGACACCCAACTTCTCTTCCAGGGAACGAAGGTTTTTATCCTCGGCCCCAAAGAGATTGCGGGCGAGGTTATTGTCATCAAAGCGAAGCTTCAAAAGCTGCGCCCCCTTTTTTTCAGTTTTGTCTTTCTTCGCCATAAAACTTTTTACTTTCTTAAGGGAACCTGTGCCGGTCTCGGCGCCCCTCCACGCGGGGCCGCTTTCGCCTCGGCCCCCTCACCAAAAACATGAACCAAAAACTCGCAACGGCTCGCCGTTCCGGTACGGTTGATCAAAAAAATCTGCTGTCGTGAATCGAGCAAGAGCTCTCCTTTATCCAGCGGGAGCGTCAACGAGCGCGACAGACTCCCCTTCCCCTCCACAATCTCCCCTTCAGAACCAACCACGATGTCAGCCCCACCCGCCGGCGGCAGGATCGTCACCAACCCCTTAAGGATCGCCGATTCCTTCAAAGCCCTCCGGACGTCATGGACGACATTACTCCCCCGGCTGTCCGGCTTCAGATCAACAAAATAGATTTTCAGAAATCTCATATCAGAAAATGAGGGGGCAGATGGGGGGGAGCCTTAGTCCTTTTCGCCCCTCTG
>JAUSKE010000155.1 GCA_030649435.1 Deltaproteobacteria bacterium | reverse complement strand
GCAAAAAGTTGCGCTTCGTCTGCCGTAAAAACGGCACGTCCTACCGCCGCACCGGGCGAGGCAGGGAGTCCCTTCGCAATGACCTGCTTCGGCGCCTTCGGGTCGATCGTCGGGTGCAGGAGTTGATCGAGCATGGAGGGTTCCACACGAAGGATGGCGGTTTTTTCATCGATGATCTTTTCCTTGACCATATCGACGGCGATCTTCACCGCCGCCTGCGCCGTCCGTTTGCCGCTCCGGGTCTGCAGGAGCCACAGCTTCTTTTTCTGGATCGTAAATTCGATATCCTGCATATCCTTGTAATGTTTTTCGAGCTTCTGGTAGATCAACACCAATTCCTTATAGACATCTGGCATCGCCCGCTCGAGGGAATCAGCCGTTCCATTCAGACTGCCCGGTGTCCGGATGCCAGCAACTACATCTTCCCCTTGCGCGTTTATGAGGTATTCCCCGAAAAAAATCTTCTCGCCGGTGGAAGGGTCCCGCGTAAAAGCAACCCCGGTCGCCGAGTCATCCCCCATGTTGCCAAAAACCATCGCCTGAATATTGGCCGCCGTCCCCCAATGGTGGGGAATTTTGTGGATCCGCCGGTACTCTTGGGCCCGCTTGTTGTGCCAGGAATGAAAAACGGCGGTGATCGCCTGCCAAAGCTGATCCCACGGGTCTTCTGGAAATTGCTTCCCCGCCTTTTTGATCTGCGCCTTATATTTTTGCACCAGGTCCTGAAGGTCAGCGGCGGTTAGATCGCGATCCAAAGAGACCCCTCGTGATTCTTTTTTTTGTTCGAGTAATGTTTCAAAGGTTCGTCCCTCGAGACCCAACACCACATTGGCATACATCTGGATCAGCCGACGGTAGCTATCAAAGGCGAATCGGGGATTTCCTGTTTTTTCGGCAAGCCCCTTTACTGTTTCATCATTCAATCCGAGGTTGAGGATCGTATCCATCATCCCCGGCATGCTTACGCGGGCCCCCGAACGAACCGAGACCAGTAGTGGGTTCTGCCGATCCCCAAAACTGGTCTCCATAATTTTTTCAACAGTTTTTAGTTTTTGACGGATCTCTTCCTGGAGGGTCGCCGACAGAAGGCCACCCTGCTCGGCCGAGGTAATACAGGCCTCAGTCGTGATGGTGAGGCCCGGTGGGACCGGGATCCCGAGCAACATCATTTCGGCAAGACCGGCCCCTTTACCACCAAGGAGATCCTTCATCCGGCCGTTCCCATCCGCCTTGCCGTTTCCGAAAAAGTAAACTTGCTGTTTCACCTACGCCCCTTTCAGTTTTTCAGCCAAATACTCTTTGACCTGACTGATGGCGACCCGCTCCTGTTTCATCGTATCCCGATCGCGGATCGTCACCTTCTGGTCTGTCTCCGATTCAAAATCGTAGGTGATGCCATACGGCGTTCCGATTTCATCGTGCCGCCGGTACCGCTTACCGATACTCCCGGCATCATCGTAATCAGTCGTAAAAGATTGCCGGAGCTCATGCTCAAGCCTTCTAGCCGGTTCCGACAATTTTCGGGAGAGCGGAAAAACCGCCGCCTTGAAAGGGGCGATCCGCGGGTGAAAACGGAGCACAATCCGCTCTTCCTCTTTCCCTTCTTCTGAAGTTGGTGCTTTCTCTTCGTGGTAGGCATCGGCTAACAAAACAAGAAAAGTTCGATCGACACCAGCGGAGGTCTCTACGACACAAGGGACAAATTTTTCCTTCGCCTCTTCATCAAAGTAGGAAAGATCCTTGCCGGAACTCTTGCTGTGCTGCGAAAGATCCCAATTGCCACGGTCGGCAATCCCTTCCAGTTCCGACCAGCCAAACGGGAATTGGTACTCGATATCGGTACACCCTTTGGCGTAGTGGGCGAGCTCGTCCTTGTCATGAACCCGCTTCCGGAGCTTGTCCTTGTTGATCCCCAGGGAGAGGAACCACTGAAACCGTTCTTCCACCCAATAGTCATACCAATGGCTGCTTTCAGCGCCACGGACAAAAAACTCCATCTCCATCTGTTCAAATTCCCGCGAGCGAAAGATAAAATTTCGCGGCGTGATTTCGTTGCGGAACGATTTGCCGACTTGGGCGATCCCAAACGGGATCTTCTGGCGGCTCGTCACAACCACATTTTTGAACTGCGTAAAAATAGACTGACAGGTCTCTGGCCGAAGGTAGGCGATGGAGGATTCTTCTTCGACCGCCCCGACATGGGTCTTGAACATCAGGTTGAACTTACGGGCCTCGGTCAACTCCCCCTTACATTCAGGGCATTGTTTTCCAGTCACCTCATCGGTCCGAAATCGGTGGTGGCACTTTTTGCAATCGACCATCGGGTCGGTAAAATTTTCGACATGCCCGGAGGCGACCCAAGTTTTGGGGTGGGCGACAATGGAGGTATCGAGTCCAACGACGTTGTCCCTCTTTTGGACCATCGTCCGCCACCAGGAGTCCTTTAGATTTTTGCGGAGTTCAACACCGACCGGGCCGTAGTCCCAAAAACCGTTCAGCCCCCCATAGATTTCGCTCGACTGGAAGACAAAACCCCTTCTTTTGGCGAGTGAGACGATCTTCTCCATGAACCTTGGGTCGTAACATCGGGCCCCTGATTGCGTCAAGTCAAAAGCCCTTAAATATCCTTGCCTTTTAAGCCACTGCCCCTCATAATCCAAGCCCATGAAACGGAGGTCCTTCTCTTTTCTCCCCTTTGTTCTAGTTTTATTTTTTTCGGCCTGTTTTCGGACCGATCTCCCCGAAAAAACAACTGGAGGCAATAGATCTAATTCCGAACCAACTCGCGTGATAGTCGCTCATGTGGTTGCCGAAGAGAGTCGGATGCAGATGAAGACTTCCGGCCGGCTCGTCCCGACAGAAAGATTGGAGATCAAGGCCGATCGCCCCGCCAAACTCGAAAAAATCTTCGTTGAAGAGGGACAAAAAGTCCGGCCAGGGGATAACCTCGTTCGGTTTGCCGATGAAAAAGTGAAACAACGACTCGACTTTGCTCGAGCTGAAATGAAAGAAGCCGAGGCTGGGCTTGCTGCCAACAATTTTCTCTTGGTCAACAAGGAGAAACTTATCGAAGAGGGAAAATTAATTCAAATCATGGCCGAAGGGCTCGAATCAAAGATCGCCTACCACCGGGCCACGATGGATCGTGCCCGCGAAGAGATTAAACTTCTGGAGGAGGTCGTGAACCCTGTGACTCTGGTGACTGCCCCCTTTGCCGGTCAGGTCTCCAAAAAAAATGTGAGCGAAGGATCCCTCCTCAATAAAGGGGATTTGGTCCTCGAGCTGAGTCAGTTGAATCCGATCAAACTGGTCTTTCAATTGCCGGTTGAATTTGTCGACTTTATGACACGCGACACCCCCGTTAAAGTCCATTTTGCCACCGTGAAGGGACGAGAATTCGATGCCGCGATCCAGATGATGGGGCCAGAAATTGCCGAAAACCGAATGATGGAGATCAAGGCAACCCTCTCGAATGATGATGAGATGCTCAGACCTGGCCAGGCCGCTGAAGTCGCTGTGATCACCGATCGTCCCATCAAGCTCCTTTACGCCCCAGCGGAGGCGGTCTGGGAAGAAGGAGGTTCCAAATACCTCTATCGTCTTAACGGTAAAAAAGTGGAAAAGGTCTCCGTCGATGCGGGAGAAAAAAGGGAAGGACTGGTCTCAATCACCCGCGGCCTCCGAGAAGGGGATCTGGTCGTCATCTCTGACCGCGAAGGGCTTTCGAATGGCACCTCGGTAGAGGTCCAACTTGCCGAGGCACGTTAGTATTTCATGAATTTTAGAAAAACAGCCTTCCTCTTTTTTTTCCTCTTCCCCCTCTCCTGCTCTCGTGCCGCGCCGATCTGGCAGATGGTGGAGCCCGGCCTGGAAGAAACTCAAATGGAGACAAAGCCTGGGGAATTCAACACCCCGTTTAGGCTCCATGCCTTTCGGATCGACCCAACCCAGTTTCGTCTGGATCTGGTTTTTGCCAACAGTTACGGCACACCATCAGCGAGCGTTCGCGACCTGGCGCAAAAGAGTAATGCCCTTTTGATGATCAACAGTAGCTTCTTCGATGAAAATGGAAAACCGTTGGGCCTTCTTGTGCAAAACAAGACGCTCCTGCAACCGGTCCGTGATACCGAATGGGGACTCTTTTTTATTGAAGCGGGACGGCCATTCATCGTCCACCGAAAAGACTTCGCCTACCGACCAACGATAGAAATGGCGTTGCAAACAGGCCCCCGGCTGATCACCGAGGGAAAAATCCCACGCTTTAAAGATGCCATCCCTTCACGGCGCTCGCTCGTCGGGATCACACGCGACGGCAAGATCATTTTTGCCGTCACCGGAGTCACCATCGCCACGACGAATGACCTCGCCCGACTGGTGATGCGAAAAGAGAGTCGTGGCGGTCTCGGACTCCGTTACGCGCTCAACTTGGACGGCGGCGGCTCCAGCCAACTGGTTCTCTTTACGCCAAGTCTGACGGTTCATTACAAAGGGGAAGTGTCGGTGCCAGTCGGGCTCGGTGTTTTTAGAAAATAAGGGGAAATTTCGGTTACTGACTCATCGAATCGAGGAACTCTTGATTCGTCTTGGTCCGTTCCATTTTGTCGGTCAAAAATTCCATCGAGTCGACGACATTCAGCGGGGCCAAGAGTTTTCTTAAGATCCAGACACGATTGAGGACGGCTGGATCAAGAAGGATCTCTTCTTTACGAGTGCCGGACTTGTTGACATCCATGCAGGGGAAGATCCGTTTTTCCATCAGCTTTCGATCGAGCATGATTTCAGAGTTACCGGTCCCTTTGAACTCTTCAAAGATAACCTCATCCATCCGGCTACCGGTATCGATCAGGGCGGTCCCGATGATCGTGAGACTCCCCCCTTCTTCGATATTCCGTGCCGCCCCGAAGAACCGTTTCGGTTTGTGCAATGCGTTGGAATCGACACCGCCGGAAAGGATTTTTCCTGAGGGAGGGACCACGGTGTTGTAAGCGCGCGCCAGACGGGTAATGGAATCGAGCAAAATAACGACATCCTTTTTATGTTCCACAAGACGTTTCGCCTTTTCGATCACCATCTCGGCGACCTGCACGTGACGGGAGGCCGGTTCGTCAAAGGTCGAAGAAACCACCTCCGCCTTGACGGAACGCTGCATATCGGTCACCTCTTCCGGCCGCTCATCGATCAACAAAACAATCAGGACCGCTTCCGGATGGTTCGCGCTGATCGCATTCGCAATATTTTGGAGCATCATCGTCTTGCCGGTCCGGGGGGCGGCAACAATCAAGGCCCGCTGTCCTTTTCCGATCGGCGACAGGAGGTCAATGACCCGTGTCGTGTAATTTTTAGGGTCATACTCCATCTTGAATTTTTGATTGGGGTAGAGCGGCGTCAGGTTATCGAAGAGGATCTTGTCACGGGCCACGATCGGGTCTTCAAAATTGATCTCCTGAACCTTAAGGAGGGCAAAATACCGCTCTGTATCTTTCGGTGCCCGGATCTGTCCCGAGACCGTATCTCCCGTCCGGAGGTTGAACCGGCGGATTTGCGAGGGGGAGACATAAATATCATCCGGACCTGGCAAATAATTGTAGTCGGGGGAACGCAAGAATCCGAAACCATCCGGGAGGATTTCCAAAATCCCTTCCCCAAAGATCATCCCGTTCTTGTCGGTCTGGGCATTCAGAAGGGCAAAGATCAACTCCTGCCGTCGCATACCAGCCGCCCCTTCAATGTTGTAACCGTGGGCCTGTTCGATCAGGTCATTAATTTTTTTCTGTTTAAGATCCTTCAGGTTCATCACATCCCCCCGCTGTTCAGCGGAGATCGTGAGGATATCATCGGCCAAGTCCGCAGGCGTTGGGACATTTTCTCTGGGATGACTCACATCCTTCATTGAGGGATGGTAACGGCGTTCAGCCGAATGGGGTCGACGTGGTGGTGTCATGATGGCTCTTAGTAGGACAACGTTTTTTGTGGGATCATCAGAAGTCTTCAAGCAGTATGCGGGAGAGCCCCTCAACTGTCAAGGGCTTATTGACAACCCCACCACTTGTCTGTAGTTTCGCGAACTTCAATGGCCACCAAGAAACAAGCCCACTGGTCCGGTCGCTTTGCTGAGACCCTGGACCCCCTCGCGCTTCGGTTCACCGCCTCGCTCAAGTTCGATAAGCAACTGTATTTCTACGATATTCTTGGATCTTACGCCCATGCGGAGGCGCTTCAAAAGGCCAAGGTCTTGAAGCCAGCCGAGGTGAAAAAAATTCAAAATGGATTGCTCCAGGTTTTGAAGAAGATCCGTTCGGGAAAATTTCAATTTCACGAAAAATGGGAAGATGTCCATCGCAACATTGAGCAGGCGTTGATCAAAGAGATCGGACCGCTCGGTGGAAAACTCCATACCGGACGGAGCCGAAACGACCAGGTCGCACTCGACCTCCGCCTCTACTGCCGTGAGCAGCTCGTCGCGATGAATGAGTCGCTCGTCCAACTGGAACGGGTTGTCCTCAAAAGAGCCCGTGAATTTCTAGGCGTGCTGATGCCCGGTTACACCCACCTTCAACGGGCACAACCGGTTCTTTTTTCGCACTGGCTGATGGCCTACGTCGAGATGTGGGAGCGCGACCGCGCTCGCGTCACCGACTGCCTGAAGAGGGTCAACACTCTCCCACTCGGGGCGGGGGCTCTCTCCGGCACCACCTTTCCCATCGATCGGGAAGCGGTCGCGGAGAAACTCGGCTTCTTTGATGTCTCGCACAACAGCCTCGATGCGGTTTCGGATCGCGACTTCGCGATCGAAATCGCCTCCGTCGGCTCACTGATCATGATGCACCTTTCACGGATCTCCGAAGAACTGATCCTCTGGTCCTCCGCCGAATTCGGTTTCATCCGCCTGCCGGAATCGTTCTGCACCGGCTCCTCAATGATGCCGCAAAAAATTAATCCGGATGTGCCGGAACTGATCCGCGGCAAAAGCGGACGGGTCTACGGCCACCTGGTCAGCCTCCTGACGATGATGAAATCGCTCCCGCTCGCCTACAACAAGGATATGCAGGAGGATAAAGAACCTCTCTTCGATCTCTTCGACACCGTCACCGATTGTTTGGAACTCCTCCGGAACCTGCTCGCGAAACTCCGACTCCGGCCGGAAAAGATGCGCGAGGCAATCAAAGATGGTTTTCTCTTGGCGACCGAAATGGCCGACTACCTGGTCACACGGGGGGTTCCGTTCCGCGAGGCGCACGAAATCACCGGAAATGTCGTTCGCGATTGCCTGCAAAAAAACAAAAGGCTGGAAGAGTTAACACTCGCCCAACTAAAAAGTTTTTCCCCAAAGTTTGAAAAGGGGATATTCGCCATCCTCACGCCAGAAAAGGCGGTCGCCCGGCGGAAGGTCACTGGCGGCACCTCCCCAGAACGGGTCAGGGCAGAAATCAAACGGATCGAAAAGAGACTCGGCTAACCGATGCATCATTTTCATTACAAAAAAGATAAACTCTACTGCGAAGAGGTCCCCCTTTCCGAAATTGCGAAAAAGGTCGGGACCCCTTGCTACATTTATAGCGCCGCGACGCTCGACCGGCACCTGACTGTCTTTCGGGACGCGTTCAGTCCCCTCCCCCACCTCGTCTGTTTTGCGATGAAGTCCAATTCGAACCTCGCGATCCTCCGCCTCGTCGCCAGCAAAGGGTGTGGGGTCGATATCGTTTCGGGGGGCGAACTTTTCAGAGCCCGGACCGCCGGCATCGCCGCCAGCAAGATTGTTTATTCCGGCATCGGCAAGACGCGGGAAGAGATGGCCTACGCCTTGGACTGTGGCATCCGGCTCTTTAACGTCGAGTCGGAGGAAGAGCTTGTCACCTTAAACGACGTCGCCCGCGAGAAAAAGAAAAAGGCACCGGTCGCGATACGGGTCAACCCTGAAATCGACCCAAAGACGCACCCGTATATTTCAACCGGTCTCAAAAAGAGCAAGTTCGGTGTCCCGATCGCGCAGAGCCTGAAACTTTATCGCAAGAGCCGCACGCTCCCCCATTTGGAAATGAAAGGGGTCAGCACTCATATTGGTTCGCAGATCACCAAGATCTCCCCCTTCGCCGAGGCGCTCAAAAAAGTTTCCAAGTTTGTCGCCCAACTCCGCAAAGAGGGATTCCGGATCGACACCGTCGACCTCGGCGGCGGGCTCGGGATCACCTACGCCGACGAGACCCCGCCGCTCCCGAAAGAATACGGCGCGGCGCTCAAAAAAGAATTGGGCTCGCTCCATTGCACCATCCTCTTTGAACCGG
>JAUSKE010000110.1 GCA_030649435.1 Deltaproteobacteria bacterium | reverse complement strand
TCACGGATGGTGCAGGGTCTTTCGGCGCCGACGTTGATTGGTTCCGCTTGATCATACCGTTGTAGAAGCAGATCGCAGGCCTCGGCGAAGTCGTCGATAAAAAGAAAATCTCTCTCCACTTGCCCGCTTCCCCAGAGAATCACTTCGTTCATCTTTTTTTCCTTCGCCTCGTGAAATCGGCGAATGAGTGCGGCAATCACATGGCATCGTTCAAGATCGAAACAGTCTCCAGGACCATAAAGATTGCTCGGGATCGCGTTGATGTAATGAGTCCCGTATTGACGGTTGTAAGACGAGACGAGCGACATGCCGGACAGTTTGGCCAACGCGTAAGGTTCGTTCGTAGGTTCCAGCTTGTTGGTCATCAAATGGTCAATCATCATTGGCTGCGGACATTCTTTGGGGTAAATGCAGGCAGAGCCGAAATTAAGAAGCTTCTTCACGCCAGCCTTCCATGAGGCATGGATCAGGTTCGCCTCCATCATTAGATTTTCATAAATAAACTCGGCCGGCTGTTTTGAATTGGCTTGGATGCCACCGACCCGACCGCAGGCGACGATGACGGCATCCGGTTTTTTGTGGGAGATAAATGTTTGGACGTCTGCCTGGCATGTGAGATCCAATTCAGAACGAGGGGCAACGATCAGGTCAACATTCTGTTTTGAAAAATACCTTACGAGGGCAGATCCGACAAGTCCAGTATGACCGGCGATGTATATTTTTTTCACGACATGAGCCCCTTAAAATGGCCCTTTGAAATTATGTTCGTAGCTGTAGAAGGACTCGCCGGAGAGGTCGGTCGCTTCGAGTCCGAGCATCTTTTCGACGGTGCGGATGATATTCACAGCGGAAGGGTAATAAATATTCTCAAGGGGCCTTGTCGTGGGGCAGGGGACATGGGCAAACCCCAGCCGTTCGACCGGTTGTTTCAGAGAGCCAAAACAACGATTGTAAACCAACGATGCTAGTTCGGCACTGAAGCCACAATAGCTCCAGTCGTAATCAGCGACGATACACCGCCCGGTTTTCTTGACAGAGGAGATAATTTCTTCTTCATCAAGTGGGGCGACGCTTCGCACATCGACAATTTCGATATGAACGTCTCTTTTTGCCAAAACCTCGGCCGCCTTGTGGGCCTCGACGTTCATCCAGGAGGTGCAGACGACGGTGACGGCGTCCCCCTTTTTTCGGACGACCGCCTTCCCCAGTGGGACTGTCAACCGCTCATCGACCTCTCCCTCAATGTCGTAGAGCCAGCGATGCTCCAAAAAGACAACCGGGTTGTCATCACGAATCGATGTCCTGAGAAGACTGTAGGCATCCTGTGGTGTTGTTGGCATTACAACTTTTAGGCCAGGGATATGGGCGAACATCCCCTGGAGTGATTTGCTGTGCTGGGCCGATTGCCCCCAGCCACGACCGATGACTGCCCGGATGACGAGCGGGATCGTCAACTTGCCACCACTCATGTAACGAAGATTAGAGATCATGTTCACGATCTGGTTCATGGCGAGCATCATGAAATCGACACGGATATGGACGTGGATCGGTCGGAGACCAGACAACGCTGCTCCTAGGGCGACCCCCGTCATTGCATCTTCCGAGAGGGGGGTTCCGAAACATCGCTCCGGACCAAATTTTTCTACCAGCCCCCGTGTGCTCCCGAAGATTCTTTTATGGTCGGGGACATCGAGACCGAAGACAAAGACCGATGGGTCAGCCTCCATCTCCTTGGCGGTCCCGAGGGAGAGCGCCTCTCTAAAGGTCATATAGTTTTTCATTTAAAAACGTCCTTATAAAGTTCTTCAGGTGCCGGGAACGGGGCGAGCTGTGCGGCGGCGACGCTCCGCGCAATTTTCGCCTCCATCTCTTTTTTAATCGCGTCAAGTTCATTCGCATTGCAACCGTTCTGGCAGAGTTCCTTTTCAAAACGGATTACCGGATCGAAACGGTCCATCTCTTCGGGATCTGGCCGTTTACGATAACCGGCATTAAAATCCTCCTTGGGACCGACATGTTCCAGAAAACGGTAGTAAGAGGCATGGAGGAAGGCCGGTTTTGGATCATCGACGATTTTTTTCAACAATTGGTGGGTCGATTTAATGACCGATTGAACATCGTTTCCTTCGGCACTACCCCCATGACAACGAAATCCGGAAACCGCTTCCAAAATTGATTTGAAACCCTGGCGGTCTTTTGTGGCTGTATGGATCGCGAGGTCGTTATCTTCACAGACAAATAAAATTCGAAGTTGGCGGAAACAAGCAAAGTTGAGACTCTCCCAGAAAACTCCTTCTTCAACCGCCCCATCTCCAAAGAAGACGGTGACGATCTCATTCGATTTGCGATAGGCATTGGCCAAAGCCGCACCAAAGGCGTCTGGATTGGTGGTTCCGACTTCGGCCGAGGTCGACATGATCCCTTTTTCAGGCGCAGAGAGATGCATTGAACCGGCCTTCCCTTTGCCTGGACCGGTCGCTTTTCCGTACAGTTCTCCAAAGAAACCGTCAGTGTCCTCGGTCATCGTGAGATAAAGGCTGTGATTGCGATAAGTACCAAAAACCTTTGATTTGGCCGGGAGAGAATGACAGACACCGATCGGAATTGCCTCTCCACCGATCCCTAGGTGAACAGGGGTCTTCATTTCATCTTTGAAATATTCCTCCTGAATCTTCTCTTCAGAAAGGCGAGCGAGGATCAGCTTCCGGTAAACGGCAAGGGCTTCTTCTTTATTAAGGACGTCACTCTTCATTGTTTAGAGGGCCTTCAACACCACTTGAGAAATTGAATCGATTGCTTCCGGCGTCAAAGAAGGATTGTTCGGCAGAAAGAAACCGCAATAATGGATTCGATCCGCCATCGGGAAACTGGTTTTGCCATAACGGTTATACCAAAAGGGGTGCAACCCGAGGTTTCCTGCCGAGAAGATACGTGTCTCGACCCCATTTTTGACAAGGGCATCGACGATGGAGCGTCTTTGTTCTGTGCTCGACGCGAGAGCCCCAAAAGAAATGCTGCAGATGGTCGACTCAGGATCTGATTTTTGGATGGTGAGTTTTTCACCCAAATGTTTTTTGTAACGGGAATGGTTTTCTTGGCGACGACTGACGATCCAATCGAGCTTGTCGACCTGCCCGAGACCAATAAAGGCCTGGAGATCGGTAGAACGAACATTGAAGCCTGGCTCAAAGAAGACGAAAGGGGAATGAAAATCATCGATCTCGTACTTTTTGATGTAGTCCTGATGGGTCTGGGCGTCGAGATCCTTGGACCGGCCATGGCTCCGAAGCATACGAAGAAGGTCGCTGTACCCCTTGTCGCTTGTCGAAACTAGACCTCCCTCGATCGTTGAGAATTGATGGCCGAAATAGGCGGAGAAACTGGCCATGTCGCCGAAGGTCCCAACCTTTTTCCCGCGATAAGAGGCGCCAATAGCGGCACAGGCGTCTTCGAGGAGGATGAACCCGTATTTTTTCTTGAGGGCCATCAGTTCGTTCATCTTGTGAGGAACACCCAAGACCTGGACGAGAAGAACCGTGCTTGGCTCAGGTTTTTTCAAAAGTTCTTCCAGATGATTCAAGTCTAG
>JAUSKE010000103.1 GCA_030649435.1 Deltaproteobacteria bacterium | reverse complement strand
ACAGGCTTTAGCCCTGCCTTCGCGTAACGAAGCTCTGAAACAACTTCGACGCTCGCCCCCTGTTCCATCATCCAGTCGCGACCAGTGAGACCCACATCGAGGATGCCATTTTCAACATAGCCAGCCATTTCTTGGGCCCGGATTAGCAAACATTCGAGTTCGGGGTCATCAATGGTGGGTAGATAGGCCCGGCTACCAACATTAATGTTGAACCCGGCCTTCTTGAAGAGCCGAAAGGTTGATTCTTGCAGACTCCCCTTGGGCAAACCAAGTTTTAATTTTGAAGCATCCTTCTTCATATATTCCGAATGCAGCCCAGTATCAGAGCCTCTTTGAAAAATCAAATTTAAAAACTTGATTTCTTATGAGAGCTCTTGTATGTTCGCAACCCGTGATCAGAAAATCATTATTTTTGTTGGCCTCCTTGGTTCTCGCAGCGGCATGTGCCAAGAGTGGCGATGCTGTGCTGGATGAGGCGAAGTTCCTCATTGACAGACAAGAGTATGAGGCAGCGACAATCAAACTTGATGCTGCTATTTTGGAGGCCGATTCTGGTGGCACAGTCGCGACAGATGCCGATGCTGTTGAATTAAGGCGGCTCGCATCGAGTGCCTACTTCGGCCTTTCCAAATTGACGATTCTTGATATCGCCTCGGATGTCTCCAGTTTTCCGGATGATGGCGATGAGAATGACTTTCTCCAGTTTGCCTGTCTTGTGGATACCCTCGATGTTTCTCGTTTTGATTCCATCCAGACGTCGATTAAGCGGCTCACTGATCTGGGGGCGGCCGCCTTGGCCGAGGAGACCAACAAGTCAGTTTCCTTCCAAGCGGGCATTACAGAACTTGTTGAGGCGTTTGGCTTACCTCCTAGGAAGGGCTCTACAGCCAACACCGCTGGTTTGGTGGAGGGGGCTTCGATCACACCCTGCGCCAAGTCAACCTTTACGCTGACCATTGCCAGCATGACGGAGGCGGATAAAAATAAGGTCTTGAACGATTTCGTGAATGCCGATGATCACTTTCGGAATGCCGGCATTAAAGAGACCGATGCGATCATGAAGGCGCTTCGTGAGAACTATTGCCGTCTCAAGGTCCAAGATCCGAGTCCTGGTTTTCGGCTTGTTGATCTGCAGGCGCAGATTGTTTGCCAGCTTTCGGATACCAATCCAGCTACGATTGTAACGGGCGCCCCTCCTTGTGCTGATTTTACCTCGGCGGGGACAAAAGCGGCAGCGATTACCACTTGTTTGGCGCAGGATAATACGCAGCTCTAGTGAAGAAGATGAAAAAAATAATCAGTTTTTCAGTAGTGGTGTTGGCTCTTGGGTTTTTGAGTGCGGATCTTCTCGCGCAGCCGTTAACCACAATATCCAAAGAGAATCCCTCTACCTATCGTGGTACACGGCAACTCGGGATGGGGAATGCGGGGATTGCCCTCTCCGCAGAGACTCCCAATGGGCGTGATGAAGGTCAGTGGTTTTATAATCCGGCCTCCATCAATGATTATGATGACAAAGAAGTTCGCTACAGTCTCTTGGGGATCCAAGGAGAGATTTCAATTGATGCCGCGCAGCTCGTTCAGGATGTTATTGGCCTCAAAAATGACATCAATGATGTATCGACGACGAAGGGGAAGATTGATCTCTTTAATACCTTTGTCACCGCGCGGACCGGTAATTTTGAAACGGTCAATGTTAGGTTGATTCCTGTGATGGCCAATCATAAATGGTTTAGTGCCGGGATGATTCTTGATAGTCGGACGACGATTTCGTTCCGTAATGCCGCCTTTACCAATTTTGAGGCCTTTTCCCGTTCTGATGGGGGTGGTTTTGTGGGTGGCGCCTATGCCTTTTTTGATGATCAGTTACAGGTAGGTCTCAACCTGAAAGTTCTCCATCGCCTCGAAATCAGCAAGGTGGTGACAGTTGGTGATATCCTTACCAGTAACGATTTAGGTGTCACTCTTGGTCGAGGGACCGGTGTTGGTGGCGATTTAGGTTTGAAAGGGAAAATCCCAACCTTTGATACCAAGGTGCTGGAAGTTTTAAAACCGACAGTCGCACTGGTCTGGCAAGATGTCGGGAATACCCGTTTTACTGGTAAAGATACGACAGATACCGAGCAGTCAATCAGCACCGGGTTTGCCCTTCACCCGACGATACCTCTTGGGGAAGAAGGCTTGGGTAGCCATTTTGCCGTTGATTTTAGGGAGCTCAATCAATCTTCAACATTCATGAAGAAGTTGAATATTGGTTACGAAGTGGAGATGCCAAAATGGGGCTTCTTTCACTCGGCAGTCAGAGCCGGTGCCAATCAAGGGTATTGGACAGTCGGAGCAACGGCGGATCTCAAGTATGGCAAGCTTGAAGTGGCCACCTACGGTCAAGAGTTAGGTTTTGCCACGCGCGAAAAGGAATCTCGTCGCTACGCGATGAATCTTATTTTCGGTTTCTAAATTCCTGTCGTAGAAAGATCAAATTTTTCTAAATTCTTCCGAACCTCTTCCAGGAACTGGATCGCCTCATTACCATCAGCGGCCCGGTGGTCAAATGAGAGATCAAGGAAGGCAATTTGACGGATCGTGATCTTTCCGTCAATCACCCATGGACGGGCCACCAGTTTCCCAATAGCAATAATGGCGGTTTGTGGGTACGAAATAATCTGGTTGGAACGGACACCCCCCAAGGCTCCGGGGTTATTCACGGTGAATGTGGCTCCGGTAAGGTCACTCACCGCAAACTTTCCTTCTTGCCCCTTTTTCTTCAGCTCTTCAATTCGTTGTGTCAGATCTAAAAAGGATATTTTTTCTGCCTGACGGACAACTGGGACGAAGAGCCCCTGAGGGGTTGAGAGGGCAAAGGCAATGTTATAGCTTTTATAAACTTCGAGCCATTTTTTCTCCCCTTCTTCCTTAAAGGAACCATTAAACACGGGAAACTTCTGTAGCGCCTGGACCGCGGCAAGGATGACGAAGGGAAGGTGCCCCAGCGAACTGCCCATTTTTTTCTTGAAAGATTCCTTATGGGATTGGCGCCACTCTTCAAGTTCAGTGAGATCAACTTCCACACTTGCCCCGGCATGGGGGATCCGACTCTTACTAAGACTCATATTTTCGGCGATCCGGAGGCGGATTGGGCTGGGAGTAATAATCTCTTTGTCGGAAGAGGCTTTCTTGGGACCTGCTTCGAGATAACGAAGAAGGTCTTCTTTAGTTAAACGTCCGCTGGAAGTCGGTATCGCTTGGACCTCAGCGAGCGATAGGTTATTTTCTTCGATAATCTTTCGAAGGAGTGGCGGTAATCGAAGCGAACTAAAATCCTCAAGAGTGGAAGGCGTTACTTTTGCGGTGACTGAAGAAGAAGCAGAGACTGCAGGTTCTTGTGCGGTGGTAGCTTTCCCATCGTACTTCATGCCGATACCAAGGGAGAGGTACTTTTTGGCCTTTTCTTCGCTGATTTCGAAAACGGCGAGAGGGGTCCCTATCGGCACTTTTTGCCCCTCACTCACGAGTAGCTGAACCAGCTTTCCTTCAAAAGGAGATTCATACTCCGAGACCGCCTTCTCAGTTTCTAGTTCGACAATCGGCTCTTTTTCCGAAACAGCGGAGCCCTCTTTTTTGACCCATCGGACGAGAAGTCCCTCACGGATTGACTCTCCCATCGCTGGCATTGGCAGGGCTAGGCGCATATTAGGCACTCTTCAGCTTGCGGGCTGCCTCCAGGATATCTTGGACTGAAGGGAGATAATCATCCTCGAGGAGTGGGCTGTAGGGAACGGGAGTATTCTTGGCCCCAATCCGAATAGGAGGGGCAGCGAGATAATCAAAAGCCTTCTCACAAATGATCGAAAGAAGCTCTGCACCGACGCCACCACGGAGCCAGGCTTCGTGGAGGAAGATAATTTTATTCGTCTTCTTAAAAGAAGCGAGCATCGTCTCTTCATCAAGGGGACAGAGGGACCGTAAATCGACAATTTCAAGGGAGATCCCCTCTTTTTCAAGAAGCTTTGCCGCCTCGCGGGCCAAATGAACCATCCAGCCGTAGCTGACAATGGTGATATCAGAACCTTCCCTCACGATGGAGGCCTTGCCAAGCGGGACTTCATAGCTTTCCTCAGGGACTTCCCCCTTGAGTTCGTAATAAAGTTTCTTGTGTTCAAAGTAGATGACAGGATCCGGGTCGCGGATCGCCGCAATCAAAAGCCCTTTGGCATCGTAAGGGGTAGAAGGGGCAACAATTTTTAAACCTGGGGTATGGAACATCCAGGCCTCTGGGCATTTTGAATGGTACGGCCCGATCCTCTGACCCCCGCCGAACGGACAACGCAGGACAAACGGTAGATTAGCCCCGATCCTAAAATAGAAGGGGGCGGCGGCATCAAATAAGGTCGACATAGCGGTCGTTATGAAATCAGAAAACTGCATTTCGGCAACCGGCCGAAGCCCGTTCAACGAGGCACCGATCGCCTCACCGACAATGGAGATTTCGGAAATAGGGGTATTTTTGACCCGTTTGTCACCAAATTCTTCGAAGAGCCCTTTCGAAATACCATACACACCACCGTAAGTGCCGACATCCTCCCCGACAACGTAAACCCTCTCATCAGCCCGCATTTCTTGGCGGACTGCTTCACGAATCGCTTCACCGTAATAAAGTTCTCTCATCACTCTTTCTCCTACATTTTTAGAAATACCCGATCCAGTTCGGGTGAGGGTTTGATGAGCGGCTGCGAACGGGCATACTCGACGGCATCGTCAATCTCGGCAGTCACCCGCTCCTGGACTTTTTTATCTTCCTCTGGAGAGAGGAGGTTTTTTTCCGTCAGGTAGTGGCGACAGACCAAGATGGGGTCTTTCTTCTTCCACATCTCTAGTTCCTCCTTTGGAACATAGGTGGCGGGATCATGGGTCCCATGGCCAGTCAACCGCATCGTCCGGCATTCGATAAGGGTTGGTCCCTCTCCACGTCGGGCCCGATCCGTCGCTTCCTTAACGGCATGATAGACTTCAACGACGTTGTTTCCATCGACTGCTTTGCCCGGGAATCCGTAACCAATGGCCCGTTCGTAAAGATTTTTGGCGGCGGTTTGTCTTGAAATGGGTGTTGAAATGGCCCACTGGTTGTTATTGAGGACAAAAACGACCGGGAGTTTAAAGACACCGGCATAGTTCATCGCTTCATGGATGACCCCTTGGGAGGCGGCTCCATCGCCGAAGGGGGCGATCACAACCGTCTTCTCACCTTTGTATAGTGCGGCAGCGGCAACGCCGTTACCGATCGGCAGATTGGCCCCCATGTGGGAGATGAACGGAATCATATGACGATTGATATCCCCAAAATGGACGTTACCATCCCGTCCCTTTGTAATCGATCCTTCACGACAACCGTATTGCAGGAAGACTTCTCGAGGGGTGAAGCCACGAACGAGATGGGCCCCCATGTCGCGGTGAGAGGCGCAAAACCAATCATCTTTTTCAAGGGTGGAGGAGCTACCGACTGAGATCGCCTCCTGGCCTGTTGAAAGATACCCCTTGCCGACGATCAACGGGTCCATCGGGTTCTGGTTTTGGTAGAGTGTGAGGACACGATTCTCCAGCTCTCGGGTGAGTAGGAGATAATAATACATCGACAACAACTTCTCACGTGGGATCGTTATCGATTCTCGATTCTCTGTTGCGGCGACCTTCAGATGACGGCCCATGGCAACCTCCGATTAGAAGGCACTTTCTGATTGCGAACGATTATGGTTCAAACCATAAGTATTTCTAACTTTTTATCCGCACACTCGCACGAATAAAAAGTTGAAATGCTATAAAATACCACTATAATGCCTGCAATGCCGCGCCCTTACCGTTTTTCTCCCTTGAGAGATGGAGAGTTGGTCGGTCTTGCTGCTCCAGCAAGCCCTTTTAAATTGGGGGCTTTTAAGAAGGGACTCGACCGTCTCAAACAACTTGGTTTCCGCGCGCGTTATAGACAAGATCTTTTTTCGCGTCAAGGGTATCTTGCAGGTTCCGATCGTCGTCGGGCTGAAGAACTCAACCGACTTTTTGCCGATCCAGAAGTAAAGGTCATTCTTGCCGTGAGGGGAGGGTATGGAACGGCTCGGATAATCCCGCATCTTGATGAGAGAGTCATTCGCACTCACCCAAAACTCCTTGTTGGCTACAGTGATTTGACCCTCCTTCAACTTTATTTGTGGCAGCGCTTTTCAGTGCCAAGTCTTCATGGCCCGATGCTCCTCCCACAACTCGCTTTTGCCCCTCTTTCATATCTAAAAAAAGTAGTTTCCTTTCTGCAAGGGGAGACGGGTCCAATTAAAATCAAGCCACAGCACTTTTTACGCAAGGGAACAGCAGAAGGGGTTCTTGTCGGCGGTTGCCTTTCTCTGGTGGTGACAACTCTGGGGACCCCTTTTGAAATTGAAACGAAAGATTCGATCCTTTTTTTGGAGGATATAGGTGAAAAAGTATATGAGATCGATCGGATGCTAACCCACCTGAAGAATGCCGGAAAATTTAAAATGGTTCGTGGGATCCTGATCGGTCGTTTTGCTGACAAAGCTGTTCGCAAGATGATGACGGACTTTTTTTCTGATTTCAAAGGGCCGATTGCTTATGGCTTACCATTCGGTCACGTCTCCGAACCTCTGCTTCTGCCGATCGGCATCCGGGCCAGGCTTCATTTGGGCAAATCGGGGACCCTCAATTTTGACAGACTATTTTCATGACCTTGCGGATTCAGGAAAAGATTCAGGCGGCTTTGAAGGATGGTGTTTTTAGTGGGGCCCAGTTCATTGTCGCTTCTCCATCAGAAATCTATTGTGAAGTGAATGAGGGAATGACTTCGTCTCTAGCTGAGGCACGGCCAGTCACTGCTGGTACCCTGTTTGACGTCGCCTCGTTAACAAAGCCGATTGTGACCACTAGTGTTTTTCTCCTCCTCATCCAACAGAAGAAGATAAGCCTCGACACGAGAGTGGCTCAATGGATCCCCGCATTCGCTGAGGAAGGCAAAGACAAGATAACCGTTCGACACCTGCTCAAACATACATCGGGCTTGCCTGCCTGGCGCCCTTACTTCGAAGAGATGAAAAAAGAAAAACCGGAGTGGGTGGGAAAAGATCAGGGGCGACAGTGGATCCTTGAAAAAATTTGTCAGGAAGGTCTTGAAACCCCTCCCGGTTATCAACGCCTCTACAGCGATCTTGGTTTCATTGTATTGGGGGAGCTTTGCCAAGTGGTGACTGGGGAAAGGATCGATCATTTCTTTGACAGGGAATTAGCCCTGCCGTTAAATTTAGAGTTTTCTTTTTATAATCCGCTTGAAATGCCTCATTCCAAATCAAAGGGGGCTTTCTTTGCAGCAACTGAGAGTTGCCCCTGGCGAAAAAAGGTTCTCTCTGGAGAGGTCCATGATGATAATGCCTATGCGATGGGGGGGGTTGCTGGCCATGCTGGGCTTTTTCAGACGGCGGGGGATTGCCATCGGTTTGTTTCAGCCTTGACCAGTGGACTCAAAGGGGGAGGTTTTTTCTCGCAGGATCTCTTAGTGGAATTTATCGCCCCTCGAAATCAGATCAAGGCTGGTTGGGACATCCCATCCGAAGGATCCCAAGCGGGTCGTTATTTTGCAAAGGGGTCGATTGGGCATTTGGGGTATACCGGTTGTTCCGTATGGATTGATTTAGACCAAGGGTTTCATATGGTCCTTTTTACTAATCGTGTTCATCCTTCGCGAAGTGATGAGAGGATCAAAATCTGGAGACCGGAGCTCCATAACATCGCCTATGAAGATTTCATTCGAAAAGGTTAAAAAGATTCATCTCATTGCCGTCGGAGGTATGGGGATGGGATCGTTGGCCGGGCTCCTGAAGGAAAAGGGGTTTGAGGTCTCCGGTTCAGACGCCAATATTTATCCGCCGATGAGTGATCAACTCCAAAAGCTGGGGGTTCGTCTGGATGAAGGGTATCGGGCCGAAAACCTCCTGCCGAGACCAGACCTTGTTGTGGTTGGCAATGCTGTCTCAAAAACAAACCCCGAGGTTGTTGCTCTTCTTCAGAACGAAATTCCTTATTGTTCGATGCCGGAAGCCCTCAAGGAGTTTTTTCTGAAGGGGAAAAAATCCCTTGTTGTGGCCGGAACACACGGCAAGACGACAACAGCCTCAATATTGTCGTGGCTTCTGACCGAAGCCAGCCTTGACCCCTGTTGTTTTGTAGGGGGCATCCTCAAAAATTTTGATCGCTCCTACCGTTTTGGAAATGGGCCCTATTGTGTGACTGAAGGGGACGAGTATGACACCGCCTTTTTTGATAAGGGGCCCAAGTTTGTTCATTATAACCCGTATGCCGTCCTATTGGGGCCGGTGGAGTTTGATCACGCGGATATTTACAAGGATCTCCCTCAGGTCTTGGATGCTTTTGAGAAACTGATTGGCGTGTTGCCCGAGAACGGTCTTCTCGTTGCTAGTGCCGATAACCCAAATACGATTTCTCTCGCAAAAAAATTCAAAGGGAATGTCATCACGTACGGTTTTTCGCCAGAGGCCCAGTTTCGTGCCGAGAGTTTTTCCTTTGGTCCTGCCGGCGGGGCCGGTCCCACCGGGACTTCTTTCCGGCTTTTTAAATTGGATCAATTTTTGGGGGTGATTGAAAGCCCGATGATGGGAGAGCATAATATCCAGAATCTCTTGGGGGTGATTGCCCTTCTCCTTCAGATTGGACTGTCTTTGGACCAGATGAGACGAGGTCTTAAAACCTTTCAGGGGGTCAAACGACGGCAGGAGGTGAGGGGGGTTGTTAGCGATATTGTCGTGATCGATGATTTCGCGCATCACCCCACTGCGATTGCCGAAACATTGAAGGCCATCCGGGCTCGCTATAAAGGGTACAAACTGTGGGCCCTTTTTGAACCGAGATCCAATACAAGTCGACGGAATACCTTTCAGGAAGAATTTGCCAGTGCTTTTCAGGGGGCTGATCAGGTCGTTATTGCTGATCTTTACCAACCGGAGAAAATTCCGGAGGGGGAACGGTTGGATATTTCTAAACTCGTAGGGTCTCTCCAAATAAAAGGGATAAAGGCCAGGTTTCTGCCGACTGTGGATGAAATTGTAGCCACAGTGCGCCAGGAGGTCTCTTCTCATTCTGTCCTTTTGGTCATGTCAAATGGTGGTTTTGGAGGAATCCACGATAAACTTCTGATCTCTCTCGGCGAACCGTCTCACGGCGGATCATTTCATTCATGATTTTTATTAGTCGACATCTTCGCGCTCTTACCGTTGTCGGGTTTTTCATACTTTTGATCGTGGCCATTCAGATGTTGGTCAATGTTCCACTCTATCAGAAGCTAGCAATGAAGTTCGCTACACGCTCTTTGCCGGTTCAGATCCACTTCGATAAACTTCGTTTTAGAATGATACGCGGTCAGATTTTCGTTCAAAAGGCTTCAGTGACAGGCCCCAAGGGCCTCACCTTTTCCGTCGATAAAGTCTTATTAACCTTTAGCCCTTTTTCTCTGCTGCGTGGCAAGATCATTCTTTCGCATTTGGAAGCGGATGACCTCAAACTTTATTTATCTGAAAAATCTTCGAAGAATAACGAAACTGACAAGATTGATTTTGAAGCGATCCGTTCAAAACTGGAAGGGTTAGTCCTTCTTCGTTCTTTGATCATTCGAGAAGCCAAATTACGGCGGTTCATTATTTCCTCCCCTGGACAGGAGCCTCTTGTCATCAACGAAGTCAATTTTTCTTTTGAACCACGACTTATCCCGGAGCTGGGGTGGGGCGTCACTCTTTCAGCGAATCAAATCATGAAGAAAGACCAGGAGATTGCGCATGAGGCGAAGATAGATTTTTTGCTCTCGCGAAATCGTCTCAATCTGTCTTCGCTCAATTTTCGACGTGATGGTTTTTTGGCTCATGCGGAAGGGGATCTTCATTTCAAGGATTTAGATAAGGTCAAAGGGGAGCTTTCTATTAGTCTGGAACTGCCGACGGCTCTCGAAGAGCCAATTAAGGCCAAACTCGTTTTTTCATCGTACCCAGTCCCTTTTAAAATTGAAAAGATCAGTGCAACATTAGGCAAGGCTTCTTTTGAAGGAGAGGGGACTCTGAATATAAAGAATGGGGAATACCGGATCCCTTTTGTGGCGCGTGATCTTCCTTTGGAATCAATCTTTGGCAAATTGCCACCCCCTGTACTTCATCATTCCAAAGGGCTGGCTATCCTTGTTGAAGGGGAGGCAAGGGGGCGTCTTCCTGAGTTGAAGGCTAGTGCCAAAGCAAATATTGTTCAGTTCCGGCATAGGAGTCTTGCTGCTGAAAGTGTCTCAGGCGATGTCGCTGTTGACTGGCCTCGGTTGACCTATAGCGCCTCTGTTGGTGATGGTGGCCCTAACTCGTGGAAGTCAACTGGCGACCTTCTTTTTAAGAGGAAAAATCCTGAGACGAAGTCACTGAAATGCGACATTCAAAAAATAGAACTCAGCTTTTCAGAAGTTGCTTTAACCGAGGTGCTTCCTGAGAGCAATGTGAAAGGCTCTTTAAGTGGCCATTTCGTTTTAAAGGATACAGCTGATTTGTTGAAAGGAACGGGAGAAGCTATTCTCAAAAATGGAGTGGTAGGGCTGTTTTCCTTTGATCGGTTTTCATCTTCCATCCAACTTGAAGAAAAACGATGGACCTTCAGCAGGGCAATGATGGCTGTTTCTGAAGACAAAAAATGGTCTTTTGAGAATCCCATTACCCTCGATACCGACGAAGAAAGACTCCACTTTTTGGGACACCCTCTCCCCTCGCTTGAAGCCAAGGTTGATTATTTGTTCGCTACAAACCAATGGGAGATTAAATCACTTCTTTATCGCCACCCTTACGGAGAACTAAAGGTTGGTGGAACTTGGCAATCATTATCTGGAGCCGACCTGAATTTCAAAGGTTCTCTGCCAGTCGAAGATCTCACTTTTTTTGAATCTGTTGTTCAAGAAGGGAGCGGTGCAGTTCTGTTAAGTCTCCACCTGAAAGGACCCCCTTCACACCTTGTTTCCCAAGGGACGATTGATTTTCAAAAGGCGGGCCTTGGTTTAAGGATGCTCAAAGGAACTTTCTCCAATCTTAACGGTCATTTTGTTCTGAGCGGGTCTGAAATCACCTCTCAGGATTTTAGAGGGAATTATGATGAAGGTGATTTCGAAGCGAAGGGTAAAATAAGGTGGGATGGGTTCAAGCCAAATCACGCCTCTCTCAATATAAAAATGAGGGGTGTTAACTTTATTATACCCGATGAATCCAAGATTGAGTTTAGTGCAGATCTCTCTGTCAACGGATCATTGCCGAATCCATTGATTCAAGGAAGAGTTGATTTAACGGAAGGAAGGTATTTTAGAAAATTTACTGTCAGTGAACTGGTTATCAAGCCGGTTCTCTCGGCCAGAGAAGAAACGCCCAAAAATTATTTTTTATCAACAGCCCAATTGGATCTGGTGATCAAAAATAGCGGGGACTTAAAGATTGATAATAATCTGATTACGCGTCTTTTCCTACAAACGGATCTTAGGTTGAAGGGAACACTCCAAGACCCACGTATCACCGGTTCTGTTACTGTTCTTCCAGCCTTTGGCCCGACGGACGGGATTATTCACTTTTTGGGGAGCCGTTTTCAGGTGACAGAGGGGCGCATCGATTTTTCTGATCCCTACAAGATCAATCCCCATTTTGAAATTAGTGCAACACAGTATCTCGATGATATCAGCAATATTGAACGGCAACGAGTCAGTCTCCGTATTACCGGGGACCTGGATAACTTGAGGCTTGTTCCCGTGAGCTCTTCTGTGAATCAGAGGGACTTTACTTGTCTGCTACTTTACGGGGTCAGCTGTCAGGAAGCAAGACAGACGAGTAAGACTGTCGGAGGAACGGTAACTTCTTCAGTCGTTAGCGGGCAGATTTCGTCAATTGTCGATGATTCTGTTTCAAGCCGAACGGCACTCGATATTTTTCGTCTAGAAAGTGGAGGCCCCGAGCAGGCGACGGTTTCTAAAGTAACAGTCGGGAAAAGTTTAACAGACCGGTTAACCCTTGAGTTTACAAATGATTTTGCTCCTGAGGTTGCCGAGAGAACAGTGAGGACAAATTATTATCTAACTGATCATATCCTTCTTTCGGCCCGTCAGACTCGCACGGTTGTCGAAGCGAATCGTTATCGGTTTAATCTGATTTTCCGATTTGAGCTGAGGTAGATTTGAATAAAAAGGTCTTTTTCTTTATTTGCGCGTTGCTTGTTTTCTCCTCGAGATCACAGGGGGCAGAGACCCTTGTCCATTCGATCACTCTTCGCAACCACACCGCCGTTTCAGATGAAACAATCCGCAGTATTCTTCCCCTCAAGGAGGGGGAAACATGGGACGAAGAAAAATTTAAACAGGCGATAGCTTATTTAAAGCAATGGGGGAGATTTCGAAAAGTAGAGGCTGAGAAGAAGATTTCTCAGCTAGGAGTCGACCTTGTTTTTAACCTCGACGATGGGTGGATTATTTCAAATATTGATGTTCGCGGGCATTATCCTTTCCTCAGTAGAAGAATCAGGGCCGTCATCTCTTTGAGAGTTGGCACGAGCTATAGGGAGGGGATGGCTGAGGAACAGATTGAGAGGATAGAACATTTTTTTGAAGGCCAGGGATATGAAGGGACAAAGGTTTTTGTTGAGGAGAAGAAAGACCCCAAGAAAGACATTGTCCTACTAACATTCAAGGTAAAAAAGGGGAGACGTTTTCGGATCGGTAATATTACTGTCGATGGCAACACCGTTTTTCCTCATAGCTATTTTGTCTCAAAGGTTAACCCGCTAATTCCCTACCGATTACCACGACTGAAAGAGTCGCTTGATAAAATAAGACGTGACTATCAGGAAAAAGGATATCTGAGAGCACGGATCAAATTGGCCCGAACGGAACGTGACGAAAAGGAGAATAAGATCCATCTTTGGTTGAAAGTAGATCAACATGACCAGGTGTCTATTCAAATCCGAGGAAATAGAAAACTGATGAAGAAAACCCTCTTGCCGGTTCTAACCTTAAAACAGGATGGGGGGTATGATCGTTATGAGATAGAACAGTCGCGGCAGGCACTACTTCGCCTTTACGCGCAAAACGGATTCATGGATGCCCGTGTTGAGGCCCATCGTGAAGAAATAAAATCTGGTAAGATCAAAGTAATTTTTTCTATTGTTGAAGGGGTGAGAACTCAGGTCCATTCTATTCGTTTTGTGGGTAACAAGAATATTGGTTCCGGAAAACTTAAAGAAAATATGGGGACAAAAGAGGCCGCTTTTTTCCATTGGGCCCCCTTTGAGCCGCATCTTTTTGAGAGAGATCTCAGGCAATTCACCAGCGTCTACGGTGAACAGGGGTATCTTGAAGCCTCTGTTATTGAGAAAAAAGTAGATTTTGATGAAGTGAAAGACCACGTTTTTATTGAGATCAGTCTAGAGGAGGGGCAAAGGAGTTTTATTGACGAGATTCAATTTGAAGGTCATCAGCACTTCTCAGAAAGAAAGTTAAAAAGATTAATCACACATAAAAAGAGAAGGCCTCTTAAACCTCAGAAAATAGCTGAAGATCGCGAGAAAATTTTGGCGGCTTATGCCAAGGATGGGTTTCCTTACGCGACTGTTCTTGTTGACCCACAATACGACAAAGAAACAGCTCACGTTTCCTTACGCTATGTTATTGATGAAGGGAAAAGGGTTAAAGTTGGCCAGATTCTGATCGTGGGTAATAATCATACATGGGATCGATCAGTCCGCAGTGCGCTCTCTCTCAAAGAGGGAAGTCTTTTTGACCAGTCAAAAGTCTTAGAGAGTGCCGCTTCCTTAAGAAAGTTGGGGGCTTTTAACTCTGTTAACATTGAAGTCATGGGACTCGAGCAGAAGGAATCAATCGTTCATCTCTTAGTCAAGCTGGAGGAGGCCAAACCGGCAGTCATTGATCTTGCAACCTCTTTTGACACCATTGAGAGATTCTCTGGAGAAGTTACTTTCACTCACCGGAACCTCTTCGGTCTTGCTAAGCGCGGTAATATTAGTTTCAAGGGGGGCGAAAAAATTCAAAGAGGCGAGTTTAACCTGATTAACCCTCGATTTTTTGGTTCCAACCTGCAGTTTATCACAACCGGTTTTTCGCAACTGGAGGACAAACCAGCCTTTAATGCCTTTGAATTGGGTGGCATTCTTTCGTTACTCCGGGAGTTTACCTCCGAAATAAGTCTTCTTGGCCGTTATGAATTCACCCGGACATCGATCACTGATTCAGACCCGACCGATACGACGGCCAAGAGGGATAATTCAATCTCAAAAGTAGGCGTCTCTTTCACCTATGATTCCAGAGATTATTTTGCGGACCCCAAGAACGGTTTTTTCTTTCTTTCCGGCAATGATGTGGCGACAACAGTTCTTGGGAGCGGTAGCAGCTTCTTAAAATTTCGGGGCTGGTTTGGTCATTACAAGACATTTTTTGGCGTTTTGACCTTTGCCAATACCTTGCGAATGGAAGGAATCAAAAATGTGGGTCAAGAGTCAGTCCCTATTCAGGAACTGCTCTTCGTCGGGGGCGATTATTCGGTACGCGGTTTTGCCCAAGATTCTATTGGGCCTAAAAAGGCCGATGGGACACCAGAAGGGGGACAAATCTCTGTGGTTCACAACATAGAGATGCAAACTAAACTATTTCATAATATTAAGGGAGTTCTCTTTTTGGATAGCGGCAGCCTGACGAACGATGTCAATACAATCAGTCTTGATACCCTCAGGCACGGGGCCGGTGCCGGTCTGCGCTACATCACCCCTGTTGGGCCAATCCGGTTTGATTATGGTTTCAAGTTGGATCAACGATCAGGAGAAGGAGAAGGGCGCTTTCATTTCAGTTTCGGCACTACTTTTTGATAGTACTCGATCTTTTTTTCTTCTTCCTCTTCGTCTTCATCATCCTCGTCGAGAACTTCTCCCTCATCCTCTTCTTCAGACTCGTCTTCTAAGTCCTCATCTTTTTCTTCGTCATCATCTTCATCATCAAAAGCAGCCCAGTATTGAAGCATAAATACCCTCCGTTTTTTGTCTTAGGAAGCATACCATATTTTAAGTGATAATCAAAAAGGAAAAGGCCCCGATTCTTGCGAACCGGGGCCTCTCCAAAACAACTCTGCCAGACAGTCCCTAACTTTCGTTAGAAGCTGTAAGCAAATTGTCCACCCACTCCTGCCTGATAGCCTGTGGCAGCGCCATTAGGACGGGACATGTCGAGTCTCGCTTCCACGATGAACTTGGCGCCATCGGTGATCTGATAGCCAGTGGCCAAGGAAAGATCGTGTAACTGACCCTTTGCACCGAGTCCGGTGAAGGGAGTTCCTGCAACACCGCTGAAGAAAGTTCCGAGCGGGTTGGCGTTGGCACGACCAGTACCGACTGTGCCGGTACCACCGTCCATATCCCAGGTGAAACCGTAACGGAGCGTTCCATCCCAGATGTCAGAGAAGGCATAGGTGCCCTTTAATTGACCACCCATGTACCGAGCATTGACAGTTCCAGCGACCTTATTGTCCTGACGATAAGCCCCTTCAGCACCGAGCCAGAAGCCGTCGCTGACAAGAACCTTCGCGGCAAGGTCACCCAAGAAGGAATAATGCTTGTTGGTTGCTTGCTCTGGACCAATCGCTCCAGAGAGCTTGAACCAGCTCATCGATCCCTCTTCACCCCAGCTGTACTTCACATCGAAGCCGCCTGAGGGAATATCGGAGTTTGCCGGGATAGCATCCTGCAGATTATTCACAACATAAAAATCAAACCAAACGGCATCGCTAGCCTGATAACCAAAGCGAGCACCGGTCATGTTGTGTGGGAGCAGTGTTCTATGCAGCATCGAGAACGAGACTGTGTTCAGCTCGTTACGATCGGCCGGGTCAAGACCGATTCCAGAGTTAAAACGACCCACGAGGAGCTCCATGCCATTGCCAGCCGGAATATTGGCTGTGACATACCCTTGTTCCACATACGCACCGTTCATTGCTCCTGAGTCTTCATTGTAACGGAAGGTGCTAAAATCGATGTCGGCACGAGCGCGGATGTTCTCACCAAAGCTCTTGGCAAGGTCCACTTCGACCTGATCAACGACAAAACCGAACACATCGGTTGATTTTCCCGCCGCTGAAGCGGCCAAACCATCACCCAGCAGACCTTCACTGGCGAAGTTGGCGTTCTTCAACCCACGCTGCCATCCAGAAACGACATCGACATTGCCGGAAATCTCGAGCTCGGAGCCTTCCTCGGCCCGTGCGCTGGAGATGGCGACAAAGCCAACGGCAGCAACAACTAACATTAAGCTAATAAGTTTCTTCATAATTGAATTCTCCTTTGATTTAGACAACTGATAGAGACTACGTTAAAGCGAGCCGTTATTTGGAGACACCCCCTTTCCCTAACATGATTGCCGCTCTAAACTTTAAAAAGCATTTTAGGTAAAACTTAGGTCTCCAAATAGTCGAAAATGGCCTAAAAGTCAAATAAATTCAGCGATCAGGTCAATCTCAACACTGGCGCCCATTGGGAGTTCGGCAACCCCTACGGCGACCCGGGAATGCCGTCCTAGTGGGCCGAAGAGTTCGACCAAGAGCTCACTGGCCCCATCGATCACTTTAGGTTGGTCTTTAAAACCGGGGGCCGAGGCGACGTATCCGGTCAAGCGGATAATCTGTTTCACCTTATCGAGACTTCCCAGTTCTGATTTGAGCACGGCCAAGACATTCACGAGACAGGTCCGGGCGGCCCGTCTCCCTATTTCTAGGGTGACATCACCTCCCAGCTTACCTTGAGAGACAATCCGTCCTTCACTCTTGGGGAGTTGTCCCGAAACAAAAATCAGGTTCCCTGTTTTGACAGCCGGTTGGTAAAGCCCAGCCACCTGTATTTCAGGAAGCTGTATTTGTAAGTCCCGAAGCCGTTGATCGATCCCCATCTTTTTCCTTTCGTGTTGTTCCTTTTGATAAGAAAAAAAAGATTGCTAGTGGTTGCGAATGGACCTGCTGGTAGAATTTTTGCTCTCCTTCTGTCTTGAAGAAAGAACGGAAGCCACCATCAATAAAAACTTCCTTCACGTTGCCGATAAGAAGGGCCTGATCTCTAAAGAGTTTGAAGTATCGTTCGAATCCGTAAGGCTCTTCGTCAGGCCCGACGGCCGGATTCGTTGTAGCGGTACGAACTTTTTTGCCAAAAGGGCTAAACGGGTGCCAGTCCGTGATGATCGCCTTCCCTCCCTTTTTGAGGAGACGATTGATTTCGGTCAAGATTGGGGTCCACTGAAAAGGGGGGTGTCTGCTCAAACTCGCGAGGACAAAGTCGATTGATTCTTTTTGGAAAGGGAGTCGATGAATGTCGGCCTTCAGTGGGGTCACTTTTTTAAGATTAGCGGCCGATCTGATTTGAGACCCGACGTTCAAAACCATCGAAGCCCCTTTTTCAACAAAATGGTTGTTGAAGGCCTCCGAAGAAGGGTTCAGATAAAGGACACGCTCTCCGCTGAGAGAGGGAAGTCTGGGAAGAACCTCCCGTTCTTCAGCGATAGAAAATAGCTCGTAGAGACGCTCTGTCGGAAGGGTTGGTGGGGCTAGAGGAGGACGAGGTGATGTTTTTTGGGAATTTGTGGGGACCGTTTTCTCTTTTGGACCAGACGTCGGGAAAATTTTATTCAAAAAAGACATTCTGCGGGTCAATCTACAACAGTCTTGATGAGCTGACAATGAAGAAGTGACTCTTACTTGACTTCATTGGGAACTGTACGTTAGGGTAACCTCTCCAATGGCAC
>JAUSKE010000154.1 GCA_030649435.1 Deltaproteobacteria bacterium | reverse complement strand
ACAAAAATACGGTCGTGAGATTATGACGCAACTGAAAAGACTCGGCGTCTCATGCGACTGGGAGCGGGAACGATTCACGATGGATCTTGGGCTTTCAACTGCGGTGCGGGAAGTTTTCGTCCGCCTCTGGGAAGAAAAACTAATTTATCGTGACGATTATATCGTCAATTGGTGCCCGCGGTGCCACACTGCCCTTTCCGATCTTGAGGTGGAGCGCGAGGAGCGGAATTCCGAGTTTGTTTATATCAAGTACGGGCCGCTTGTTCTTGGAACGGTTCGGCCCGAGACAAAACTGGGGGATACCGGCATTGCCGTCCACCCGAAGGACCCACGCTACCAGCAGTATATTGGCAAGACTCTCAGCATTGCCTCTGTGGAAGGGATGATCGACATCAAGGTGGTTGGGGATGAAGCGGTCGATCCGGAGTTTGGAACGGGGGTGGTGAAGGTGACCCCCGGCCATGACCCGGTCGATTTTGAAATCGGACGGCGTCACAACCTGCCGGTTCGGACCGTGATTGGTTTCGACGGCCGGATGACCCCGCTTGCCGGAAAATATGCCGGCCTCGATCGTTTTGAATGTCGCAAGAAAATCATCGAGGAGATGAAGGCGCTCGATCTGATTGACCGGATCGAACCTTACCGTCACGCCGTCGGGATCTGCTACCGTTGCCGCACCGTGACCGAACCGCTCGTCTCCAAGCAATGGTTTGTGAAAACAAAGCCGCTGGCGGAGGTCGCTGCCGAGGCGGTTAAAAAGGGAAAGACAAAATTTACCCCGAAAAACTGGGAGAAGACCTATTTTGAGTGGATGGACAACATCAGGGACTGGTGCATTTCGCGCCAAATCTGGTGGGGACACCAAATACCAGCGTGGTATTGTGAGAATAAAAAATGTCCGGTGATTGTCGCGCGCGAAGACCCGACCGCTTGCCCCCATTGTGGTTCTTCCAAGATTGTTCGGGATGAGGATGTCCTCGACACCTGGTTCTCATCAGCCCTCTGGCCATTCTCGACACTGGGGTGGCCCGAGAAAACTCCCGAACTCGAAAAGTTTTACCCGACGTCGCTCCTCGTGACCGGCTTCGACATTATTTTTTTCTGGATCGCCCGAATGATGATGATGGGGCTAAAGTTCATGGGAGAGGTGCCATTTCGCGAAGTGGCGATCCATGCCCTGGTGCGGGATATCCACGGACAAAAGATGAGTAAGTCGAAGGGGAACGTCATCGACCCGTTGACGATTATGGACCAGTACGGGACGGATGCCTTCCGCTTTACTCTCGCCGCACTCGCCGCTCAGGGGAGGGATGTCAAACTTTCTGAAAAAACGGTTGAGGGGTATCGAAACTTTGCGAACAAAATATGGAACGCCTTCCGGTTTGCCGAGATGAATATGCAGGGGGTGCCTCCGCAAAAGATTTCCTCCTTTAAAGAAAAGGATCTCGGGCTCTATGACCGATGGATCTTGCACCAATTGGATAGCCTCATTGAACAGGTGGATCATGCCTATCAGGAATATCACTTCGACGAGGCGGCCCGACTCCTCTACGATTTCTTCTGGCACACCTTCTGCGATTGGTATCTGGAATTTTCAAAGACGGCGCTCAATGCGGCACTCCTTTCTTCTGTGCTGGATAATCTTTTGAAGATGATGCACCCAATCATCCCTTTCCTGACGGAAGAGCTCTGGCAAAAACTGGGGGCAGAAGGGGAGAGTTTAATGGTTGCTTCATTCCCGACACCAACCAAAACTGGTTTCGAAAAAGAATCGAAGCAGGTGGCAACTCTTCAGGAAATTGTCACACTCATCCGGACGATCCGGAGTGAAAATCGGATCAATCCATCGGTGATGATCCCTGTTATTCTTTCTTCCGATCAGGATCAACTTTTTAAGAGTATGGGGGACGAACAGGAGATGATCTGTCGGCTGGCCCGGGTAGAAAAACTGACGATGACAAAAGAGAGGGTGAACCCCAAGGGGATGGCCCACGAGACCGGGGCTCATTTTGATCTTTATATCCCGCTCCAAGGGCTTGTCGATTTTGAGAGCGAACAGAAAAGGCTCGAAAAGGAGGTCGCCAAGCTCAAAAAAGATCTCGAATCTCTCGAGTCACGACTTGCCCGTCCCGATTTTGTCGAACATGCGCCACCTGAAATTGTGGAGCAGGAACGTCGCAAGAAAGAGGAGATCGTTTTGAAGCTCACCAAGTTTCAGGAGACACTCCAGAATATCCGTTCTGTCTAATCATGAAATGGATCTTTGGCCTCATTTCAACCTTTCTTTTTTTGGTGGTAGCCCTCTATTTTTTTCTACCCATTGCTTCTCTCAAGACCACTAACCCTGGCAAAACTCCCTTTATGATTTCTTATGGTGGACCGGTGGCACAGGTCTGGGTTCCTCTTTCACAGATATCCCAAAACCTCCGGTGGGCCGTCGTTGCCGCCGAAGACGGCCAATTTTACCAGCACCAGGGGATTGATTTCTACGAAATGCGCCAGGCGATCAAGAGAGATTTTCGTCGCAAGCGATATTCGCACGGTTTCTCAACACTGACGATGCAGTTGGCCAAGAATCTCTACCTCTCGCCTGAAAAGTCAATTTTTAGAAAAGGTCTTGAGATACTGATCACTTTTAAAATAGAAAAAAATCTTTCGAAGAATCGGATTTTAGAACTCTACCTCAATGTTGCTGAATGGGCCCCTGGGGTTTTTGGTGCCGAGGCGGCGGCGGAACATTATTTCCAAAAGTCGGCGGCGCTTCTTTCTATTGACGAAGCAGCTTTTCTCGCGGCAATCTTGCCGAACCCCAAACGGTGGGGGCAATGGCCACCCACTCCTTATGTGGCACGGCGTCGGGAGGTCATCCTCGCACGCCTTCAATCTCATTTGCAGGGGCCTGTTGTTTCACCGATAGTCCCAGCAGAGTCAGAGAGCGTCCCAGAATTACCGGAGGAAGAAGAATGGTCGATCGAATCCAAACACTGATTGAGCTGGCCCTTCAAGAGGATATTGGGAGTGGTGATATCACGACGGAGGCGATCTTTGGAACAGCACCGATCTCCAAAAAGGGGATTATTGGTGCGAAAGAGCCACTTGTTGTCGCTGGCCTTGAGATCGCGCGAAGGGTCTTTCTGATGGTGGATGAGAAAATTATTTGGAAGGAACTCTGTCGTGAAGGGGAATCGGTCCCCCAAGGGGGAGCGATTGCCAAAGTCTCCGGATCACTCCAGAGCCTGCTCAAGGCAGAACGGACTGCGCTCAATTTTCTCCAGCATCTTTCAGGGATTGCCACGCTGGCACGAACGTTTGTCGAAAAAGTGAAAAAATATCCGGTACAGATTTTGGACACGCGGAAGACGACACCGGGCATGAGGGCCCTTGAAAAGCATGCGGTTCGTGCCGGGGGAGGGAAGAACCACCGGCTGGGGCTCTACGACCGGTTCCTTATAAAGGACAACCATCTTAAGGGGTGTTCGTTGGCTGAGGCGATTGGAAAGGCCAAGGCAAAAAATAAAAATAAAGTTTCCATTGAGGTTGAAATTGAATCGATTGATCAGATTGAAGAAGCGATCGGGGCAGGCGTTGACATTTTACTCTTGGATAATTTTTCTCCGAGGGATTTGAAGAAAGCGGTTGCTCAAGTGGCGGGGCGGGCAAAAACGGAAGCCTCCGGTGGGATTAATTTCGACAACATGGTCGATTACGCCAAGAGCGGCGTTGATTTTATTTCGATCGGGGCGTTGACCCACTCCGCCCCTGCGGTCGACATTTCAATGGAGATTGGTTAATCAAAAACTTAGGAAGAGATGCGAGACTTCTTTAATAATGGTGAAGAGGTTGATGGTTTAGTGGGGATGGACAATTTTGATAGAATCAATCTCATCTATGTCGAACTCGTCAGGGGTCAAGTAAGTGCCGCCCCATCCATTGCCGGTATAATTATCTTCTGAGTAGAGCCCAAAAAGATCTCCTTCTTCGTAATCAGGGCCTTTTTTAACATCAACCCCATCTGCTTCATTCCCAAAGTGGTAGAGGTCTAGGCTCGGTGTACTAGTGATGAAATCGAGTCGCTCGCCAACATGATTTAGATCCTCATAGAGCCGGATGATATACCGGATTGGGGCGTGCCATTTGGGTAAGCCATCGTTAGCATCCCAGGTGGAACACTCACCAGCCTGATAGTTGGGCCGGTGAAATTTAATGGAGCTGATGGAGTCGTCAAAGTAATCTCCATTTGAATATTGAGTCAAGTCAGACCAACGCCCCGGTCCTAATTCTGCGGCGTAAGCAAGATATGGCCACTCATAATCCCGCGTGATGAAAAGACGCACAAAATCCCCCGGTCGGTAGTTGGGTCCTTTTCTGATAATGATGGATGTTGCTGAATTATCCATCGCCACATGACTGGCATCCTGAACATACATCGCCCGTCCCCGACTGAAGTTTTTCCCCTGGAAGAGGGTGACGACAAGAGAGACAGTGGTTTTTCCTTCCCCAGCCTCGCTCGGGTGAGCGCAGGAACTGCCAATAAGGGGGAACAAGGAGCCCTTAAGGCGTGAATTATTTTGTGAAGGAGGTCTGATGATATTCATAGTGGGGCGAGGTGTTTGATGAAGAGATTGAAACGGTATATCGTTTAGCAAGGGATTACTTTCAGGAGCTCTTATCACCTCCCTCATGGTCGTTCCGTTGGTACTCGCTGACCCACCGCCGACAAGCCAAGTGACTGGAGCGGGTTGTTGTGTCACTGGAGGTTGTGCTGGCGGTTGGACAGGTGCTGGTTCTGTGGTGCCACCCCCATTCTCTTGGTTACCGTTAGGACAATCTTGAGGGCAGGCGACATCCTCATCCGCCTCGCACTGGTTGTCACCACAAATCACCTGAGGAGTCTTGTCAGCTGGTTTTTCAGCCTCTTTTTTATCTACCGGTTTTTGCTGACCATCCGATTCATTTTTTTTGGTGTTGCACTCCTGTCCTGCGGGACAACTGCCGTCACCCGCTTTTTCTTCCTCGGTCTTTTGACCGCTACAGGCAGAGAGACTGAGACACAATAAGGCGTAGAGGAGGAGTTTCCGGTTCATTACTTATGAAGTAAGCAAGTCTTATGCCAGTGGTGACAAGAGTATTAAGGACTCCTCGGGCGGTTGGGAGAGTGATTTTCACCACTTTTTTGACGGTTATTCTCAATTTGAGAAAGAGTCAAAGGACTTGCCTTTTCAAGTCCAAAATAATAAACGTGCTCCATGCCTATGGATTCCTTGGATCGTCAGATCTGTACCATCTTGCAGAGTGATTTCCCCCTCGATCTCCAACCTTTCTTAAGGGTTGCCGAAAAGGTGGGGATTTCAGAGGATGAGGTTCTGCGGCGGATCGGGGAATTGAGGAAGACAAGTGTCATCCGTGAGATTAGCGCCATTTTCGACACCCGCAACTTGGGTTTCATCAGCACACTTGTCGCGATGCAGATTCCGGAAGAGAATCTCTCCAAGGCGGCACGGGCGATTAATGAATTTCCCGGCGTGAGTCACAACTACAAACGCGAGGATCACTTCAACCTCTGGTTTACGGTTGCGGTCCCTCCGGGGCGTGATCTCAACGACACGATCCAGGTCATGGCCTATGAAGCGGGGGCATTGGCGACCTTGATCTTGCCGACTCTCAAATTATTTAAAATTGGTGTCAGGTTAGATATGACCGGCAAGACGGATAGTCTCGAGAGAGAGGCGCCCCAGCAGTTCAAGCGGGTCCGGCGTTCTCTAACCGAAAAAGAGGTCGAACTCGTTAGAGCGCTTCAGGAAGATCTCGAGGCGGTCTCTCATCCGTTTCAAAGAATGGCGACACGCATCGGGGTTTCGGAGCTGGAGGTTTTAGGAATCATCCATTCCCTTATGGAAGAGGGGATCATGCGTCGGTTTGCAGCGGTCCTCTACCACCGAAAGGCTGGTTTTGCCTTTAACGGGATGGGGGTTTGGAGAGTTCCGGAGGAGAAGATTGCGACGCTTGGTCCGGTGATGGGTTCCTTCCGTGGTGTCTCCCACTGCTACTGGCGGCCGACTTATCAGGAGTGGTCGTACTCCTTATATACGATGGTTCACGGGATGAATCAGAATGACTGCGAAAAGATTATTGAAACAGTTTCCAAAGAGACCGGCATCACCGATTACAAGATCCTTTACTCAACGATCGAGTACAAAAAGGAACGGATCACCTATTATTCCACAGCTTTTGACGATTGGTATAAGGCCCACACGATCCCGCAGAGCTACATCCCTGAGAAATTTCGTCATCTCGACTCCTACGCCAGCATTTATTAATCGTGGTTTCGCTCTACCTTCATATCCCGTTCTGCGAGGTGAAGTGCGGCTATTGTGATTTTTATTCGCTGCCTCGTGGTCACGAGGATTGGGACCTTCAAACAGAATACGTTCGTGCCTTGAGTGACGAGATCGATTCGCGGTGTCCCACAGGGATTCCCTTCGGTCATCGTACGCCCGTACAAACTATTTTCTTTGGTGGTGGCACGCCATCGCTTCTGAAACCATCGCTGATGGAAGAGCTTCTCAAAAAATTGGCCGACTATTTTGTTTGGGATCAAACGGCCGAGGTGACGTTTGAGGCGAATCCAAAGACTGTTTCAGTCGAACGGTTCAAAGATTTCCGTTCTTTGGGATTTAATCGGGTTTCGGTCGGCATTCAATCGTTTAACGATTCTTTTTTAAAAGTTTTGGGACGCTACCATGCCGCCGCCGACGGGATCCAGGCGATCCAGGATGCGAAGCAGGCCGGGTTTGAGAATATCAACCTTGACCTGATTTTTGGTCTGCCGGGACAAACAGTCAAGGATTGGGAATCGGATCTGCAGCAGGCAACCCAATTAGAGACGCCACACATCTCTGCTTACAACTTGACGATTGAAGAGGGGACGCCGTTTGCAAAATTGTATCCTAAGACAAAACCCGCGCTTCTACCTATTGAAGAAGACCAAATTCGGATGTTTGAAAAGACGAGAGAGTTTTTAGCCGAGAAAGGTCTTCAGGCCTACGAGATCTCCAATTTTGCTCGACCCGGATCAGAGTGTCGGCACAATAAAAATTACTGGGAGTATGGGGAGTATTTTGGTTTTGGTGTGAGCGCGGCGTCGTTTGTTGCCGGTCGTCGGCGGACGAACATCCGTGACCTCAAAAAATACCTGGCCGGTGGGTGGGAGGGCTCTACCGAAACGATCTCGCCCAAACAGGCGATGGGGGAATTTCTCTTCTTGGGGCTCCGTCTGACCGAAGGTATTTCAGTTCGCTGCTTTCAAGAGCTCTTTGGCGAGTCACTCTTCAAAGTCTACGGGGCGACATTGGACAAGTTTATTAGCAAGGGGTCGCTTGCCTTGCAGGGGGACCGGCTCACCCTGACCCCCCAAGGGCTTCTCTTGGCGAATGAGCTATTTGTCGAGTTTGTCTAAGTCCGGTTGACAAAAGGGTCGTCCCATCCTTTAATCCCTAGCTCGTGAACACCAAAGACAAAAAACAAGAACCACTCCCTCCGGTTGAGGCTACCGCTTCCGAACCAGAGAACGATTGGCAGGAAAAATATCAAGAGGCACAGGATAAATACCTCCGTTTGGCGGCAGAGATGGATAATCTCCGGAAACGTTTTGATCGCGAGAGGGAGGAGCTTCTCAAGTACGGCAGTGAACGGCTCTTAACGGAGATCCTTCAAATTAAAGATCACCTCGAATTGGCCCTCCAGCATAGTGCGACGGCCGATGTAAAAGTGTTGAAGGATGGGCTTCTCCTCACTGAAAAGGAGCTGGATAAACTCCTCAAAAAATTAGGGCTTCATCCGGTACCGACAGTCGGGGAATTGTTTGACCCGGCGATCCATGAAGCGATCGGTCAGGAGCCGTCCGTCGACTATGAGCCGGGAACCGTTGTTCGGGAATACCAAAAAGGGTACCTCTTTCATGAACGACTCTTAAGGCCCGCAAAGGTCAGCGTGGCGATGGCGCTCAGTGAGACAGAAGAAAAATCTCCTCAAAAGTAAAAGTTTTTGCCTGCTCTGGCTCGTCATTATTTCTTGCAGTGGGCCAAGGACATTCGGGCCACGAGCCAGGTATGACGTTGAAGTCAACCCTCTTCTCGAGAGGGAGTACCAACAGGCGGAGCGGACCTACCAGGGGGAGAATTTCCAAGGGGCGGCCAATCTTTTTCAGTCCTTCATCGATAAACATCCCTACAACCGACTGACCGACCGTTCCTTCTATCGTCTGGGGGAAATTGATCTCCGCAAGGAGCAGTACGAAACCGCCCTGAAATATTTTTCACGGGCGACCCTACGTTCCTTTGATGCCGACCTCGGACCTCAGGCGATGTATAAGGAGGCGGTCTGCCAATATCGTCTCAAAGAGTATGAGAAGTCAAAGTCGACCCTGAAAAGAATCCCTTTAAAGTATACTAACCCAAAGCTTCGGATCCGGATCGGCTCTCTCTGGATCGAGGTGATGAATCAACAAAAGAATGACCATGAGAAAACCTGGGGCTATTTGAATCTGGTGGATGCCTATCAAGCCTTGCCGCTTGAGGATCGCAAGGTGACCGGCGCCAGCTGGATTGTCGATGAAGCGGTAGCCGCTGATTTTGCAAAGCGATGGATTCAAGAGGGGGAGGAAGAGCCGGCACAACTCAAAAAATGGGTTGGCGAATTCAACGGTCGACCGGTTGGCGGAACAATTTTGTGGAAACTGATTCAGACTTATAACACCAAAGGGGATTATGCGAAGGCGAGGGATGAGGCCGGAAATTTTGTGACTGGTTATCCAAAGCATGAGTATTACCCGCTCGCCAGGATGGTTCTTGCGGAGGTGGAAAAGAGAACGGGGGACACCGAGATCCCGGTCGGTGTGATCCTTCCGCTCTCTGGAAAATATAGTGTTGCGGCCGAATCGGTGTTGAGGGGGCTCGAGTGCGCGGCAGGTCTCTTCGAACCTTGTAAGGCGACCGCTAATGTGAGGCTTTTGATCCGCGATTCGGGAGAGGGAGACCCAGCCAAGGCGGTTTCCCAAGTTCAGGAGTTGGTCGGGGAGGGGGTTGTGTCGATCATCGCTCTGCTGGTTAAGGATGAGACGGAGCCAGCCATCGCTGAGGCGAACCGGTTGCTCGTCCCGATGGTGGTTCTCTCTTCCAGAAAAGAGTTGAAGGGGTTGTCCCCTTATGGGTTTAGAAATTTTCTGACCGTTTCCGAACAGGTTGAAACAATTGTTCGCTATGCCTGTGAGACAAAAAAAATAGCAAACTATGCGATCCTCTACCCGGAAACGCCAATTGGAAAAGAATTTGAAACTGTTTTTTCCGAAAAGGTCGCCGCCTGCCAAGGCAAGGTTGTCTCACGACAGAGCTACCGATCCGATACGGACGATTTCAGAAATCCATTACGAAATCTCAAGTTTTCAGTCGCGAGCCATACCTTGGGGGAACCGGCGTACGGTTTTCAGGCCCTCTTCATCCCGGATACCTACAAGAATCTATTGTTGATTGCCGATGCGATGAAGTTTCTTGATGTCAAGATCCCGCTCCTCTTGGGATCGGCGGGTTGGGATCACCCGTCCCTCGTCGAAGAGAAGTCGGAGGTCTTGATCGGCTCTGTTTTTACGGATGGGTTTTTTGCAAAGAGTAGTGACAAGGCAACGCGCGAGTTTAACGATCATTTTCAGGCCGCGTTTGCCGTCGAACCGACTTTTCTCGAGGCTTATTCCTACGATTCTTTGCGGCTGGTTCAGGAAGTGGCGAAACGCCATCCTTCTCGTGAGGCGATCCAGTCGTCGCTCGCTTCTTTAAAGGATTTTTCTGGCGCGACAGGGAGTATTTCGGCGGCTGGCTCTGGAGAATTTAAACGTTCTCTCTTTCTCTTGACGGTGAAAGAGGATGGGATCGGGGAGATTCGATGAATGAATTTGACCTGATCAAACGATTGACCGGCTCACTTCCGAAAAAGAAAGGAGCTCTCAAGCAAGGGATCGGCGACGATTGTGCTGTCTTTAAGGTTGGCAGGGAAAATTATCTTTGCACCACCGACATGTTGGTTGAATCGGTTCACTTCAAGAGAGAGTGGACGACCCCTTACCTCTTGGGTCGAAAGATCCTCTCCGTCAATCTCTCTGATATTGCTGCCATGGGGGGAGAGCCGCTCTATGCCGTTGTGGCAGCGGCTTTCCCAAAAAAAACGACGCTTCCCTACCTCAAAGAGTTGTACCGTGGGCTGAAAGCAGTGGCGAATCGTCACAAAGTTCTCTTGATCGGTGGGGATACGAATGCCAGTCCTGGCCCGATGGTTTTTTGTGTGACGCTACTCGGCCGATCAAAGGTGTCACCGATCTTACGATCAGGTGCGAAGGTGGGGGATGATATCTACGTGACCGGACCGCTTGGTCGATCCGCCTTGGGGCTAGAAGTTTTAAAAAAAGGTAGGGGCGGGTCTAAGACCCGCCCGTACAGGCAGTTCCGCCCTTACATAAAATCTCACCTCGATCCAACGCCTAAGGTCAAAGTAGGGCAGTGGCTCGCTCAACAGAAGATCGCTCATTCGATGATTGATCTTTCGGATGGGCTCCTCTCCGACCTTTCCCATATTTTGAAGGCAAGTCGTGTCGGCGCCCATCTCGAATGGGACAAAATCCCACTCACTAGAAACTTTTCTTCTTTGACAAAACGGTTGGGGCTCTCTGCACAGAGACTCGCGCTGACCGGTGGGGAGGATTATGAACTCCTCTTTACCGCCTCCCGTTCATACCGCCGCCAACTTAAAAACTTCCACCGTATCGGCGTAGTTGTTAAAGGCTATGAAATCATTCATGTTTTTAATTCAAGAAAAGAGGTGATCCACCTCCCAACCTTAGGGTACAATCACTTTTCTTCCCATGCACGCTGAAACGACGACGCACCTCTTATTGATTGTCTTACTGTTAGGGTTTTCCAGCTTCTTTTCAGCTGCAGAGACCGCTCTCTTCTCTCTTTCTCCTCGCCAACTTAAAAAAATGATTGAGGCGAAGGGGCTTGGAACGAAACTGATCCAGCGTTTTCAATCGGAGCCAAAACAGGTTTTGACCACCATCCTCCTGGGGAATGACCTGATCAATATTGCGATCTCGATCCTGGCAACGGGACAGCTCGCCCTACTTTTTCCCACCATCAGCAAAACTCTTTTTCTTTGTCTTTCGATCGGAATAACGACCTTCGTCATCCTCCTCTTCGGGGAGATTATCCCAAAGAACGTGGCGATCCGAGCGGCGCCGCTCTTGGCCCCTCTTGTTGTTTACCCACTTCAATTTTTTTCGCTTGTGACCCGTCCCGTACAAAAGATCATGCTCTTTATTTCGGATCGCGTCATTCGTCTCTTTGGTGGGACGATTGGTGAAGGGCGCCGGATGATCATGGAGGAAGAGTTTCGGGCCTTAGTGACAATGGGGGAGGGTGTTGGTGAAAACCTCCTCGAGAAAAAACTGATTGATAATATTTTTCAGTTCTCGGATCGCAAGGCTTCCGATTTCATGACGCCTAAGGGACAGATGGTTTCTCTCCCGGTCGAGGCGACGTTGGACCAATTGCTCACGCTTTTGAAGAAACGTCGGTACTCCCGTATCCCTATCTATGAAGGGCAGAAGAATAACATCCTTGGGCTCTTGTACATTAAGGATCTGCTGACCGGAAGGAAGTTGACTACGGAGAAAAAACTATTTTCCCTCCGCGAACTTTTAAAACCGGCTCTGTTTGCCTCACCAGAAATCTCGACCAAGGAACTCTTGAAACAGTTTCAAGGCCAAAAGATGCATATGGCGATTTTGAAAAATAAAGAGGAAGTTTTTGGCCTTGTCACCTTGGATGATCTCCTCCGTCACCTCTTGAGGGCTGCTTGATGATGACACTGGGAGTTGTTGCCAGTCTCTTTTTTCTTTTTCTGCTCCTGGAGGGGTTTTTTTCAGGTTCGGAACTGGCGCTTGTCTCCTGTGATAAGACACGTCTCAGGCATGCCGCGATGTTGGGATCAAAGAGGGCCCAACTGGCTCAGCGGTTTATCACCCACCCCGAGCTTCTTTTCTCAACCACGATCCTTGGTTCCAACATGTTTGTTGTCACCAACACGGTAATCGTCACTCTTTTTATCCACGGCACTCTCGGGGAACAGTACGCATTCCTCACCCTTTTTCTCTCTCCACTCATCCTGATCTTTGGTGAACTGGTCCCGAAGAGCCTCTTTCGAAAGAAAGCGGATACACTTGTTCTGAATGTCGGCCTTCCTCTGACGATTTTTTCGTACCTTTTTTATCCGGTCGTCATCTTTTTTTCTAAATTAACGCGTCTCCTCTTAGGCAAGGTTGCCGAAGAGAGACAGGCGGAAGGCGAAGCCCTCTCGCGCGACGAATTAAAGGAACTCCTGAATATCGGTGAGGCGAAGACTCTTTTGTGGGAGAGGGGACTTCTTTTCAGGCTCTTTCATTTTTCAGAACTCCCCGTGGATCAGGTGATGACACCGATTGCCCAGGTCTTTGCCATGAAGGGAGAAACGACACTCGCTGATGCGATGAATGACCTGGCTGAAGAGGCTTATTCCCGCGTGCCGGTCTATGACAAAAAGATTTACAACATTGTTGGCGTCCTGGAGGTTGTTGACCTCCTCTTTCAAGAGAACAAAAATCTACCGGTTCGTCAGTGCATGAAATCCCCCTATTATGTGCCGACCTCCATGTCGGCCGGAGATTTGTTGCAGGTTTTTCAGAGAGAGGGCAAGAATATGGCGATCGTTGTTGATGAGTTTGGATCAACGATCGGTGTCATCACCTCGGAAGACCTGGTCGAAGAGATTGTGGGGGAGATTGAGGATGAATACGATGAACCGATCCCTTTGATTAAAAAGATTGGCCCTAAACAGTATCTTCTTTCCGCCCAGGTTCGCTTGAAGGACCTTGAAGAGGAATTGCACCTTGGATTGCCAGCCGGGCTTTACCAGACCTTGAATGGTTTTCTGATAGCCGCATTTCATCGGATCCCGGAGAAGGGGGAGACCTTCCGCCATGGTGAATTGACATTCATGGTCAAACAATCTACACCGAGGGCGATTCAGGAGGTCCTTCTCGAGCTTGGTCCATGAATGCCTTGTTCCTAAAAGAGATTCTCGAAAAGGTTGGCCGTGGCGAACTGCCGGTCTCGGAGGCGATGGAGAAACTGGTCCATCTGCCGTTTGAAGAGCTCGGTTTTGCGCGTCTCGACCACCACCGGGAGCTTCGAACCGGACTCCCTGAGGTAATCTGGGGGGAGGGAAAAACGGTGGAACAGATGACACTCCTCATCACCAAGATGATCGAGAAAGAAAATTCTGTTCTCATCACACGTCTTTCTGCAGAAAAGGGAAAGGCCCTTCAGGATCGATTTCCGAAAGCCGAATATTACCCCGAGGCACGAATCCTTATTCTCAAAAATGAAAAGTCCGAAAAAAGTCTTCAAAAGGGAACCCTTTTGGTTGTTACGGCCGGAACATCCGACATCCCGGTGGCCGAAGAGGCCGCGGTGACGGCGAAGGCGCTTGGCCACGAAGTCGGACGTCTCTATGATGTCGGTGTGGCAGGGTTACCACGACTGCTCGCCTCACTCGAAACATTGCGCGCTGCTTCGGTCCTGATTGTCGTCGCTGGCATGGAGGGGGCGTTGCCATCGGTCGTTGCCGGGTTAGTGGCAAGGCCGGTGATTGCTGTCCCGACCTCTGTTGGGTACGGGAGCCATCTGGGCGGGCTTGTGCCACTCTTTGCAATGCTCAATTCATGTGCCGCTGGCCTCACGGTGGTGAATATCGATAACGGTTTTGGTGCGGCTATGGCAGCCCATCTGATGATGAAGGATTAAAGATGTCGATCGCCTACATCGATTGTTTTTCTGGTATTGCGGGGGATATGTTTTTGGGGGGGTTGATTGACCTCGGCCTGCCACTTCGCCACCTGGAATCGGAGCTAAAAAAACTTTCCTTCAAGGGCTACCGGCTTTCAGCCCGAAAAGGGTCGCGACAGGGGATTGGCGGGGTTGATTTCAAGGTCCACTGTCGCAACGGGCATCACCACCACACACCGTACAAAAAGATTGCCGCTGCCATTCGAAAGAGCGCTCTTTCAGCTGCCGTTAAAAAAACGTCTCTCGAAATCTTTGAAAAGATCGGCCGGGCGGAGGCGAAGATCCACCGAACATCGCTCGATAAAGTTGAATTCCATGAGGTCGGTGCCCTGGATTCAATCATCGATATCGTTGGGGCGGCGATTGGCCTTGATTATTTTCGGTTTGAAAAAATTTATGCCTCGCCCATCCCTTTAGGTTCAGGGCAACTCCGTGCGGCCCATGGGATCCTTCCGATCCCGGCCCCTGCGACCTTAGAGATTATCAAAGGGTTACCGATTGCTAATGGCTCTTTCGAAGGTGAGCTGACAACGCCGACCGGTGCGGCGATTCTGGCAGTAGTGGTAGATGATTTCAAAACTGCTCCGTTTGATCGGATTGAAAAGGTCGGGTACGGTTTGGGGGATCATGATTTCAAAGAGAGACCGAATGCCTTGCGGATTTTGATGGGGACTAGATCAATGGGCGCACCAAGGGACGCCCCTACATTGGTTATGATTGAAACGAATATCGATGATATGAACCCGCAGCTCTACGGGCCGCTGATGGAAACCATTTTTAAAAAGGGGGCGTGGGATGTGCATTTGATCCCAGTCCAGATGAAGAAAAACCGACCGGGGGTCCTGATTCGAGTCCTCTGTGACGAAGCAAAGAGAAAAACTCTCACAGAAATTATTTTTAAGGAGACGACCACCTTGGGCGTTCGTTTCTTTCCGGTCGAACGGGAAGAATTGGAGCGGGAGTTCCGAAAGATTAAAACCCCTTTTGGCGAAATACCTGTTAAGGTCTCCCGCCGGAACGGTAAAATTTTAAATCTTGTCCCTGAATATGAAGATTCTCTTCGTCTGGCCAAAAAGGCGGGAGTCTCTCTGAAAGAAATATATCGATTCGCCGCCAAACAGCTTTGAAGTTTCCATCGAACGCCTCGCTTATGGTGGCTACGGGGTCGGTCGTCATGAAGGACGGGTGATCTTTGTCCCGTTTGGCCTTCCTGGTGATACCCTTCGTGTCTCGCTTTTCCGCGAAGAAAAACGACACGCCTATGCTTCGATTCAGGAAGTTCTAAAACCTTCCCAAGATCGTGTTGACCCCCTCTGCCCATATTTCTTTACCTGTGGGGGGTGCCAGTGGCAGCACCTGAAATACGAGCAACAGCTCTCCTGGAAAGAAACAATCTTGAGAGAAACATTGGAACGGGTTGGAAAGATCAAAGACCCTCCAGTCCGGCCGGTGATCGGCTCACCAGAGACGTGGCATTACCGAAGCCGGATTCAGCTCCATGTGGGGGATAAGGGGGAGATCGGTTTTTATAGAGGAGATGGGGATGGGATTGTTCCGATTGAAAGCTGTTCCATCGCCGATGAAAGAATCAATACGCTATTGAAAAAACTGGACCCTCGTGAAATCCGCAAGCGGGGGTGGGAAGTCGAACTGATGGTCGATGAAGAAACGGGTGAGGTGATTCTGGAAACCGGAAAGGCGCCGTTCTCCCAGGTGAACCGGCAGCAGAACGAGAAGTTGGTGGCGACCGTCGTCGATTTGATGAAGGTCAAAAAGGGGGAAGAGATCCTGGAGCTCTTCGCCGGAAATGGGAACTTTAGTTTTCCTCTGGCGATCAAGGGGGCGAAGGTCATTGCCGTTGAACAGAGCCCCTCCGAGGGAGTCCCGGTCACAGAGGTCCCCAAAGAGGGATCGGTTCAGTTTGTGTATAATAAGGTAGAGAAAATTATTCGAGAGATGGTCCGCGCTCGAAAAACCTTTGATGGGCTTTTGCTTGACCCCCCGCGTAAAGGGGCCAAATTTGTCCTTTCGTCAGTGGTGGCCCTCAAGCCGAAAAAGATCGTTTATGTCTCCTGCTTTCCCCCAACGCTCGCGCGGGATCTCTCTTTTTTGACCCGAAACGGCTACCGGCTCGAGACGGTCCAACCTATAGACATGTTTCCCCAAACTCACCACATAGAATCGGTTAGTTTGTTGCATCATTTGTAGGGGCATGGCGGTGACATGCCCACATGATTTCGGGCGCGTCATCGCCGCGCCCCTACGTATCAATTTGAGAATCAGCGTCAATAAATTGGCTAAAATGGCTGGGTAAAACGACTCGGCACCCCTCTCCACTTCCCCCTTCTAAGTAACAAAAAGTAGTAAAATCAATATGTTAATTAAATTGTCAAAGTTTGGCACCTCTCTTGCTTATGTTAGGCTTGGGAGCGATTGGCAACCGGAGAGATCGTTTTCTCCGATAAGTAAGAGCGAATGGGTAATGGATAGATAAAGGAGGTTTTATGAAACAGGGATCATGGATGAATAAACAGAACAGTTGGAAGTTTTTCCTCTTCCCGCTTCTCCTCCTCATCGGGGCCTGTTCCGACGACAAGAGTGCCTCGCTCCAGAGGGTTTGTTCCCTCACCGCTGCCGACGGGACTGTGATCACAGAGGCTTGTAGTGAATCACAGTTTCTGGTCCAGCCGGCAGAGACGACTGCCTACACTTTGACTTGTAAAATCCCTACCGGTTTGAAGCAACCAGAGGGAGTTCAGAGCTCCAGTAGCACTTTGCAGACGGCAGCTCTCAAGTCTTCTAAGGTGGTTCATCAGGCGGAGGATGCCGAGCTCCCCTCACTTTCGTGGGATTGTAACAGTCATTTCTGCCCACAAACAGTCGCTCAACCAACAGGGGACAATCAATTCTGTGATGTTGTGACGCAAAATATCCAGATCGCCGTTGGGGCGAGTGGCAGCACAGCGGTTTCTGGGACCAGGACCGAAACGACCATTATTAGGGAGACAACGACCGAGCTTATTGCCGCTGAAACGGCCGCCGCCCAGGCTCAGGCAGAAGCGGCCCGTGCTGAAGCAGCTGCAGTTGCGGAGCAGACGGCCGCTGCCAGAGAAGTCGCCGCCGCGGCAAGAGCGGCCGCCGACGCGGCCCAGGCCCAGGCGGATGCGATAAGAGAGGCAGGTATACGAAATGAGGGCGCCATTATTGTTGCCGCTAATATTGCAAGGGGCTGCCCGGGTACGGGTCAGATCCGTCGGGGGGATAGTTGCGTCTGCGATGATGCCAATGGGTATGTTACGATTGGTTCCATCTGTGCCCAGGGGATCCCTATTGAAGATGCAAAATTTGAATTCATGACAAAGACCTATGATTATTCAGGGACCGATGAAAGCATCACCCTTATCTTGGCGCCAACCGCTCAATTCAGTGGCCAAGGTGTCGTCCGATGCTCCATGCATGGGAGCTTTGAACAGAATACACATGACGTCCTGTACCTCCATCAAAGAGACAAGGTTTCTTGTAATGGTACTTTGGTTGAGGGGTACCACAAATTCTTCAAGATCCGGATGGATTCGGCAAGGAATGACAACTCCGGCTGGTATTTGGGGGGATTTGGATTTCATTCCAAGACCGCCTCGGCCGACTGGCACCCGATCTACATCAACCCTTGCATCGATCGGTGGGTTGAATACAGTCAGCCTTGGAGCTCTGTTCGCCTCTCTGTCAATGACACCGCGGTCTGTATCAATATTAGGACCTATGATCGGGATAATGCCGGGACGGACGACTATGTCTTTTTTAAATTCCCACGCGCCGGTGGGGCGTTCCCGGACAGCGCAAGCCAGAGTATTGATAACCCTTGGGTGAGCCAAACTAATTCTGAAGGGGTGATTGCGCTCGATCATACACCGGCGGATGATTTTGAGAGGGATGACCTTGAATCGTTCGGGTACACCTTTTTCAACATGGATCCGTTTAAAGGCCCAATATACCAGTATAAAATCTCCAAACCTGGCGACGATTCCTGGGGACCAGACTACTGGAATATCTGGGTCTTTCAACCGGGACAGCCAGATTTTCTGGACCCAGCCCTGTCGGCTTGTCGGTACGATCACGGGTATAACGTTAGAGAAGGGTCTTGGTCGGATGCAATCTGGATTGGTAGTGACGACACCACAGAGAACTTACCGACAGTAGGGTATAACATCTTGGCTACTTTTGGTACTGGTGCCTTCCCGTATTGTCATAAACTGAGAACGATCCATAATTATAACCAGCTTGGGGGGGTTCTGCAGTGGTAGCGAATTAAGCAGTAGAAAAAAAGGGCTGGCGATTGCCAGCCCTTTTTTTTTAAGGTATGGTCCTCGCATGTCCCAGCGCACCGGCGGTGACCGATTCGGTACTCAGAGGGTTCTCCTTCCAAAAGGGGTTCTTCCGCAAGCGGCCGAGAAGCTCGATGCCACCCTCCCGATTTTTGACAACGAAATCTTGATCGAGGTGGAGACCTTGAACATCGACTCCGCCAGTTTTCATCAGTTAAAAACTGAAGCGGCGGACGATCCCAAAAAAATTGCCGAGAAAATCAGAAAGATTATTGAGACCCGTGGCAAGATGCACAACCCGGTGACGAATTCGGGGGGGATGTTGCTTGGGACAATCAAGGAGATTGGAAAACATTTTCTTGACAGGCCCAAAGGGCCGTTGAGGGGGAGGCTCCATCCGGCTTTGCCGGTGGAGGGGGCGACGCGAGCCCCTATGATAAACGATCGTGTGGCCACCCTTGTTTCGTTGACCCTGACCCCGCTGGTGATCGAGGAGATCAAAGAAATTTTTATCGAGAAGGAGCAGGTTTCTGTCGTGGGGCATGCGATCCTTTTTGAATCAGGGATTGCCGCCCAGATGCCGAAAGATATTCCGGAGCCGATCGCCTTGGCAGTTCTCGATGTCTGCGGTGCCCCGGCAACGGTTCCGCGCATTGTGAACGAAGGGGATACGGTCGCTGTTTTTGGCGCTGGCAAGGCGGGGGTTCTCTCCCTTTACGAAGCGAAGAAAAAGGTAGGTAAAAAAGGTTTTGTCTTCTGCATTGAAAAAAACAGGGAGAGCCTCGTCCGGTTGGAAGAGTACCCCTTTCTGGATGAGGGAATTTGCGTCGATGCGCAAGACCCGCTCGCAGTTTATCAAAAGGTAAAAGCGTTGACTGGTGGCAAGATGGCCGATGTGGTGATCAACTGTGCGAATGTGCCGAAAACGGAGATGTCTTCAATTTTGGCGGCCCGCCCTGGCGGGCTTGTTTATTATTTCAACATGGCGACCAATTTTCAGGCAGCGGCACTCGGTGCCGAAGGGGTGGGCCATGACGTGCGGTTGATGATTGGTACTGGCTATGTTTCGGGGCATGCTGAATTGGCGTTAAACATTTTGCGCGAATCTCCTGAGATTCTTGCCTGGTTTGGAAAACGTTTTTCGTAGGGGCAACCCTACGTGGTTGCCCATTATGAGGGCGGCCACATAGGGCCGCCCCTACATCAATGCCTGCCAGATTTCGCCGCGGCGAGCGCCGCCTCTTTCATCTCTTTTCGTTTCTTGGGGTCAAACCAATCTTTTTGAATCTGAGGTGAGAGATCCCGGAGCGGGTCAAAGTAGAAAAAGAATTTTCCTGGTTTGACAGCAGGGGCGGTGTAAATCGAAATACCACTCTCGCGGCTGTAATACTCATAGCTGTGGATCGCCCGTTTGCCACCCCCTCCCGGCGCATCGACGACAAAATTGGGGGTATTGAAACCGGCGGTCGAGCCACGCACATACTTTTCGATATCGAGTCCTTCCTGAAGCGTTGTTCTTAAATCTTCCACCCCCTGCACCAGGTCGTGCATGTAAACGTAATAGGACTGAACGTTGATGAACGAAAGCCGTCGCGTCAACAGAACCATCGTTTCATTCGTGTCATTCACCCCCCGCTGAAGAACCGCCTGATTTCGGACCGTGATGCCATCTTCCATGATTCGGTTCATTGCCCGTTGTGTGATCTCCGTGATCTCCTTCGGGTGACTGAAATGGGTGTGGATGCAGACCTCTTTGTGGAGCTTTCGCCCCAAGCGGACCATTTCAAGAACAGTCCCATACCAATCCGGATCTGACAGGATTTTCATCGGCATGATGGCGATCCCCTTGGTGGCGATCCGGATCCGGCGGATATTCGGCATCTCAAGCAGTGTGCTGATGATCAGGCGGAGTCGGGCAGGGGAGAGCATGTAGGCGTCACCACCAGAGACGACGATGTCTTCGAGCTCTGGCCGACTTCGGATGTAATCAAATATTTTTTGAT
>JAUSKE010000020.1 GCA_030649435.1 Deltaproteobacteria bacterium | reverse complement strand
AACGAAGGTCTCAGCGCCGATTTCGATCGCCGTTGACCCCATTTCTGAGCGGGCTTATCTGGTGAATTCGAATGAGCGGGTTGAGTTTTTAGATTCGACCCTGATGATTTTGAATATCACGAATCCGATTTCGCCAACATTGGTGAACACAGCCCCCCTGCCAAATTCTTCGGGGCAGGCCTATTTCAGTGCAGCCCAGAAGAGGGTGTATCTGCCGAATCGCCACTCGGATAACAATCAGGATAAATCGGACCGGCTGCTTATGGTCAACGTGGATGAAGCCTCTCCCACATTTCTTTCAGTGAGCGATTTTCTCTCCGGGGATAATCCGTTCGGGATCGCCTGTTGTGACCCCAGGGGGCGATTTCTGGTTGCCTCCAATGGCGGGCAACTCCTTCGTTATGACCCGGTCGGCGATCTTTCGGCCTCCACGAGCTTTCAGTTTGATGTGACACTCGGTTCGGGAGAACATATTGAGGGGAAAGGGGTCTCCGAGGTGGCGATTATCGCCGATCAGGCGTTTGTGACGAGTCGAGCGGGGCAAATCTTTGTGGTGAACCTGACCGAGTTGGGAGACCCTCTCCGGCAACCGCTCGATTACGTCATCACCGGCGAGCCAGAAGATTTAAGGGGAATCGCGACCGATGGGACGCTGCTCTTTGTGGTGGATGCGATCAGAGAGAACCCATCGTTGCTGGTCGTCAATCCGGAGAGCTTGAAACCAACTGATGCAGCAGCCACTTCGGAAGTGACTTTGGCCAGCATCAATACCAAGGCGATCAACCTCGGGCTCGATACGGACCCGAACGAAGTGGTTTATTTTGCGGCGCGAAAGGAGCTTTACGTTTCGAATTTCGGAACAGATACCATTTCGGTAATCAATGCCGACAATCTTTCCCTCATCACCACGATCTCTCTCAATACCGGCGGGTTTATCTCTGACCAACCGTTTGGTCTTGCCGCTTTTACGCTCGGTGGGACCGATTACCTCTATGTGACGAACCTCGCCTCGAATAACCTCCTCGTTATTAATTTGGCGACCCGGGCCGTTGTTGGGTCCTACCCCTAAACACCCCCACATGGTGCTTTAACTTTTCATTAGTATTAGAAACCATAAGTATTTCTAACTTTTAATTCGCACTATCGTACAAATTAAAAGTTGAAATACTATATCTTGTAGTCATCGATCGAACACCCCTATTAGTCGTTGTTTCACCTTTACAAAAGGGAGAGTTTTATGCTAAATGGTGAATAACTTTCATGAAAATAAGAAATCTGAGCCTTGTTGGTTTTAAGTCATTTGTCGACCCGACCACCCTTTCTTTTGACTCCCCGATTACCTGCATTGTAGGGCCGAACGGTTGTGGCAAATCGAATGTTGTCGATGCGATCCGTTGGGTCATGGGGGAAATGAGTGCCAAGTCGCTCCGCGGCAAGGGGATGGAGGACCTGATCTTTGTTGGTTCGGAGAGTCGTCCTTCGATCGGCATGGCGGAGGTCTCTCTGACTTTTTCCACTGAAGATGGGTTGATGCCGATCGAGTATGCCCGTTTTTCAGAAATCACCGTGACACGCCGGCTCTTCCGCTCAGGGGAGAGCGAATACCTGATCAACAACATTTCTTGTCGTCATCGGGATATTGTGGACCTCTTTTTAGGAACCGGTGTCGGTCATCGTGCTTATTCGGTGATCGAACAGGGACGGATCGATTTTGCCATCAATTCAAAACCGGAAGATCGACGACTGCTGATCGAAGAAGCAGCCGGCGTTTCAAAATTTAAAATTCGTCGCGAAGCGGCGCTGCGCCGGATGGAAGGGACCAAGACCAATCTCACGCGTCTCGCCGATATTCTTGCTGAAGTTCGCCGGCAAATTAATTCTCTCGATCGCCAGGTCAAAAAGGCAGAGAAGTACAAAGAGATTCGGGACGAACTTCGTCAGGTTGAGGTCCTTCTGGCCGGGCATAAGTGGCAAGAGATGAATCGTGAAACAGACGAGTTGGGGCATCTCCTCGCTGATTGGCAGCGTCGTGAGACTGATGCGGGGGTCAAGATTGCTTCTCTCGAAACCAATCTCGAGACCGGCCGGCTTGTGGCGGTCGAGAGGGAGAGGGAATTTTCGGAACTTCAAGAAAAAATTTATGCCCTGACGAATGAAATCCAGCTCATGGAAGCAAAGCAGGAATTTCAAGTCAAAGAAGTGGCTGGCCTTGAGAAGCAGATCCAGAACTGGATTGCCGAGATTGATCAGTCGAAAGAAAGACTCCTCACGTTGGTGACAGAAAAAGAGGGAGAAGAAGAGGAAATGGTGACGATCTTGGCCGAAGAGAAGACGGCCGAGGGGCAGTTGAAGATGGCTGAAGAAGAGTGGAAACGGTTTTCGGAAGAACAGGCAGCCCTACAAAAACAGATTGAGGAAGAAAAAAATGCCCTCTTCCTTTCACTCCGTGAAATGGCGATGGGGGAGAGCCGGAAAGAATCCTTTGAGGCGAGAAGGATTGATCTTAAGGCCCGTGTCGCCCGTGTCGAGGCCGAAATTGCGGAAATCGTTCGTTACTGTGACGTCGTTCAAGAGAGGGTTGGCGAAATCCAGAAACTCCTGGCGTTGAAAAAACAGGAGGCCTCTCAGTGGTCATCCCAGGTCGATGATATCCAAAAGGCGTTGGGGACCGAACGAGAGGCGCGGGAGTTGGCCGAGATGGAATTGGTGCAAAAAAAGGAAGAGCTTGTTTTGCGTCGCTCGCGGCTCAAGTCGCTCGCCGACCTCGAACGTAATTTTGAAGGGTATCAAGAAGGGGTCCGTTCTGTTTTGCGGGCACGAAAGAGCGGCGGAAAGATGACCGGCATCCTCGGTGTGGTCGCCGATTATGTTGAATCGCCGCCGCAGTACGAGGCCGCGGTGAGTGCTGCTTTGGGCGAAAAGTTACAATCGATTATTGTGAAGAGTCATGAAGAAGGGGTTGATGCGATTTCGTATTTGAAAACGGAAGGGCAGGGACGGTCGACCTTTATCCCTTTAGGAATAAGGGAGACTCATCAAGATCCGTTCCCCCACCATGAAGAGGGGGTGATCGGTCCCTTGGCGAACCTGATCAATGTGAAAGGGGACTTTGCAAAATTATCCCATTATCTCTTTGGCGATTTTGTCCTGGTTGAAAATCTGGCCCGTGCGCTTTCACTCTGGAAGGCGAACGGTCACAAAAAAACTTTGGTTACCCTTGATGGTGAGGTAGTCGACCCTTACGGTGTGGTGAGCGGCGGGCGTGGGGGGGATTCCGGCAAGATGATTTTGGAAAAAAAGCGGGAGATGCAGGAGCTTAAGGGAGAAGTCCGCGAAATCGAGGCCGAAGTTGGTGCTAAGGAGGACTTGGCCAACCAAAAGGCAGCGCGTGTTTCTTCTTTGGAAATTTCTCTCGAGAATGCCAGGAATCAACGCCACGAAACAGAAATGGCGATTGCTGCGCTCGAAAAGGATTTGAGTCATGAAGAATCAGAGGTCTCCCGCTACGTTGAACGCAAGACGACTTTGGAAGTTGAATTCCGCCAGCTGGGGGGAGAGCTCTCACAGGTGGATGACGAACTTTATCGCTTTTCAGATCAAAAGGGGGGGCTCACGAGCGGCAAGGACCAGAGGGAGCTTATCATTCGGGAGCTTCAGAATCAGTTGCAAGCCGGGGCGTTGGTCCTTGAGCAGCAATCGGTCAAATTGACCGGCCTCAAGGTCCGGATGGCTTCCACCAGTGAAAAGAAGAATCATTTGCAAGAAGGGCTGGGAAGGATCGAAGAGACCCGTCGGGATGTTCAGACGAGGGTCGAGGGCCGATTGCTTGAGATCACCGGGGCCAATCAAAAACAGGCCTCGCTCGCACTGGAGGGAGATGCTGATCGGGGAACCCTTGTTCAAAAACGGGAGTCTCTCACGATTCTCAAGGGAAGTTATGAAGAGCAAAAAAAGGTTTTTGAAACGGCGATGGGGGAGCAACAGGCTCTCGAGATCTCGATGCGGGATCTCCGAAAGGAGTATGATCTTTCGCGGAGTCACACAGGAGATCTGAAAGTAACGCTGACCCAACTAAAATCAGAGAAAGATCACCTCACTCAACAGATTTTGGAAAGATACTCGGTTGATCTGGCTCAAGCCGAGAGATCCGCTCCGGAAGGTTTTGACCCATTGATTGCTGAGACAGAGGTGATGGAGTTGAAGGCAAGGCTCGAGAAGATGGGGGATGTCAATCTGGGGGCCCTCCCGGAGTATGAGGAATTAAGGACTCGTCACGATTTCCTCTCGAAGCAGTATGAAGATCTGGAAAAATCTCTTGAGGCGCTTGGGCGTGCGATCACTCGGATCAACCAAGCCACCAAGAAGCGGTTTGAAGAGACGCTCGAGCTCGTCAATGAAAGATTCAAGGTTCTTTTTCCGAAACTCTTTCGAGGGGGTCGTGCCGAATTATCGCTCACCGATCCGAGCAATCTTTTGGAGAGCGGCGTGGAAATTATGGTCCAGCCTCCGGGGAAAAAGTTGCAGCATATTTCTCTTCTCTCCGGCGGTGAAAAAGCGCTTTCGGCGACGGCGCTTGTCTTTTCGATCTTTCTCGTCAAGCCTTCGCCATTCTGTATTTTGGATGAGGTGGATGCCCCACTCGATGAAGTCAATGTCGGTCGGTTCCACGAACTGATCCGTGAGATGACCGGACGGACGCAGTTTATCCTGATTTCCCACAACAAGAAAACAATGGAGATGGCCGATACCCTCTACGGTGTCACGATGGAAGAGGCGGGTGTCTCGAAGATTGTCTCGGTAAAACTGGCTTAAGAAGGCAGGTCTGATCCAGACGGTTCATCATCTCTCTTCTGTCTTTCACGACCATCCCCGTTTTTGGAATTGTCTCTCCCTCTGTCGGAACTCCCCTGAGAAGAAGATCGTGGTCTTTCAACCCGATGATTTCTATCTTCCGGAGTGATCGGGAGCGGCGTTGCTTGGGCGAGTGCCACACGGGAATGGGCGATAGAGCCTTGCAGAATCGCTCCAGCACTGACAGTGGTTGAAGCCAAATCAACAACAGGCGATTCGGCATTTCGGTAGCCGGGTGAGGAAACGACTTGAGAAACAAGCAGAGGTGGTTCTTTGGTTTTTCCTTTTCTAGTTTTTTGAAAATCTTCTAGCAACCTTCGGATTTCCTCAAGAAACTTCCGGCACCCCGGATCTTCGGGACAATCCCGCATGAATTTTTCATCAACCCCAGGTGCCTGATACCAATACTTTTTGAATTTGAATCCACTATCGACTAAAACGAAAGGAGCGGCTCCTGCCGGTTCTGTCGCCAAGGTGGGTGTAGCGGTAGCCGCTATTGGGAGCTGTAGGGTTTCGAGGGGAGAAGCACCAACTTCAAGAGATGTCAGTCCCTCCGGTTGTTGGGTTGCCTGAGCCACTTCGGTAGAGAAAGCAGAGGGAACAGCCCGGTTGTCAGGGGAGATTTCGTTGATTGCCGGAATAGTAGGATTGCTTGATAGGGTGAGGGGTGCATCAGCCGAAGCGACTTGCGTTTCAGTCATTCCATTCTGGACCAATGACAAATTTTCTGATTGGCCAGTGACCGGCTCTTTGAACTCAGGATGTTCCGATTCGATCGCATCCAACTGAACACGAAGTGCGGCAATCTCATTTCTTTGGGCCGTTTGATCGGGTGGGGTTGTTTTTTCGAGATAGTCGACTACCTCATGTCCCTGTCGAACCATAATTTCAGCGGCATCTTTTTCAATCAATCCATCTCGAATCGCTGTAAGCTGTTCCTTTGGATCCATCGTCGAGACATAGAGATCATAACGGATGCCCTGATTGGATTCATTCTTGTGCAGGATGGTAGAGAGGGGGATCCTTGTAAAACTGTCGCCAGCGGTGACGAAAGCTGTTTCTTCGGAGCAGACCGCTTCACTTGGGTCAAAAAAACTTTGTTCGGTATCGTAAAAAACTTGGGAGAGGAGAGGGGACTGGGCAGTTTTGTCACACGGTGGCGCCATATATTAAGGTAGCCCTTTCAATCCAATTATCGACTACCTCATTGATACTGTTGCTCTTTTTTAATGAACTCTCGTTAAAAAGATGGTAGTTTAAAAGCCAGAGAGGGAGAAATCAAAAAAACCTAGTCTTTTCAGCCTATTTTCTTATGTCGACGGACCATTTTTCAATCCTCCTCTTCCTTGGTGCCTTGGCCATTTTCCTTTATGGGATGAGGATCGGTCGGATTGGACTCCAACTGGCCGGTGGAGAACGGCTCCGCGCGATGATCGCCTCTCTGACAGAAAACCGGTTTTATGGTGTTGGTGTTGGCGCGTTAACGACGCTTATTTTACAATCCAGCACCGCGATGACCGTCATGTTAGTTGGTCTCGCCGGGAGTCAGTTGATTACGTTGACGCAGGCGATGGGTGTGATTCTCGGGGCCGATGTTGGGACAACGCTGATCGTCTTTCTCCTCTCGGTCAAAAAAGTTGCCGATTATGCGCTAGTCATCCTCATCGTTGGTGTCTTGGTTGACCTCTTGGCCAAGAAAAAGAGGACACGCTACTTCAGCATGGTGATCCTTGGTTTCGGTTTTGTCTTTTTTGCGATGAACCTCATGGTACAGGCGATGGCCCCCCTCAGGCAAAACCCTTGGGTGACTCCGGTTCTAGAGACGCTTTCCAATTACCCAATCTACATTTTTTTGGCGGCGACACTCTTTACGGCGGTTGTCCAGTCGAGCGCCACGACCATCGGTTTAGCCATGGCCTTGGCCTTTGGGGGGACTCTTTCGATCCATGCGGCTGTTCCGATTATCTTTGGCGCGAATGTTGGGACCTGTGTGACCGCCTTTTTGGCTGGTCTCGGCGGTAGCAGTGATGGAAAGAGGGTGGCCTGGAGTCATCTATTGTTTAAGATTGGAGGGGTCCTTTTGGTGGCACCGTTTCTGGATCCGTTCATCAGGTTGGTTCAATGGGTAACCCCGTTCATTCCAATCGGAGAGCCGACGGTCGCTCGTCAATTAGCGGTTTCACATCTTATTTTTAACCTTTCGGTCGCGCTGATCTTTCTTCCCTTCATTCGCCCTGGGGTCTGGCTGGTTCAAAAACTGTTTCCGGATACGGAGGCGGATAGGCAGAAAAAGTTCGGACCAAAATACTTGGACCCTTCCGCCCTTGAAACACCGGCGCTCGCTTTTGCCCATGTGAAGCGGGAAATTCTGCGGATGGCGGATATCGCCTACGAGATGTTTCGTGAGGTCCCTATGGTTTTTGAAACAAACAATCTCGATAAAATTGATGAATTGGAAAGCAAAGACAATCATCTGGATATCCTCAATAAAGAGGTCAAATTTTATCTCGCCAAGATTTCCCAGAGCCAGCTCAGTGACCAGGATTCAGTATTGGAGGTTAACTATCTTTCTATGGTGAGTGACTTGGAGGAAATTGGGGATATTATTAACAAACACTTGATGGAACTGGCGGAGAAAAAAATTCTTAAAGGACGCGAATTTTCCCAAGAGGGGTGGAAAGAGATTCGAAATTTTCATGCGAAGGTGGTGGAGAATTTTGACTTAGCCGTTTCAAGCATGACGACTGGAGACCAGGAGATGGCCAAGAAGGTGATCCGTCATGATAGTCACATGAGGGAGATTGAAAGAGAGCTGCGCCAGGCTCATCTCAATCGGCTCCACCAGGGGCTCCGTGAAACCTTTGAGACGAGCTCCATTCATCTCGATGTCCTCGCAAACTTTCAGAGGATTAATAATAAAATAACCGCTGTTGTCATGCATGCTTTCCCTCAAAAAAA